>JALZEL010000104.1 GCA_030862075.1 Actinomycetota bacterium
TTGACGAGCGCGTTTTAACACCATAGGTTGGCCTAGTGTTTGATCTGCTTTCTTTTCATTTGAATCGACGTTTTTTGTCTACAGGCGTTCGTCGATACTAAAGATAGGATCAGATGCACCACGCCAGCTCCGCCCAGATCCTCTAGACCTGGAGCGCGATGGTGAGCGTGGCCGCTGCAGCGAGGGCCGCGGCGGCCCGCAGGTGGTTCCACGCAGTCCAGCCCGAGAGGTAGCGCCTCCAGTGGCTCTCAACGTCGGCGCTGTGCGGCTCGACTCTCGCCAGTGCTTCGTTTCGCGGCACGTGGTAGGCGATCGTCAGCAGGATTGTACCGACGAGGTACAGCACGCTGCCGACCAGCAGGTACGGGGCAAAGCGTTCGTCCCGCGCAATGAGCGCCCACACCGCCAAGGCACCACAAGCCACCGCAGTTCCGAAGAGCGCCGCCATGAAGGCGAAAGTGAGCGCCGCCACGTTGATGGCCTGCATGGCGGCGACACCCTGCTTCGCCGGGAGGCGGCCAAGGGCCTTCATCACGAAGACCGAGAATGCGAAGAAGACTCCGGCCATCATCCCGCAGCCGAGGGCTGCGAGAAGGGTCAGCACATAGAGAAAGCCGTCCATCATCCGAGAGACCCCGAGGTTCCTAACAAGACCCCCCCATTCCAGTCACCGGCGGCGGCGGTGTCTCGCGCGTAGTCGCTGAAATCTCGGGGCTCGCGGCCCAGAGCACACCGGAGCCCGTTCGTCAGGTGGGCGTTGCGGCCATTCAGGACTTTGGTGTACAGGTAGGTGATGAGCATCATGAACTCGGGAGCATCTTCGCCACCAGCCATGGCTAGCTGGGGAACATCCCGCTCGTCACGTTCACGAACGTGCCGGTGATGGCGCCGGCCTTGTCGGAGGCCAGGAACGTTGCCGTGGCCGCGACCTCGTCCAGCCGGGGTGAGCGGCGCGTCATCCGCATCTGGTCCAGGCTGTCCAGCAGGCCCTGGTAGGCCGCATCGTCGAGGGCGAGGTTGCTGTTGACCGCGGCGAGCTTCTCCCGTGAGAACGTCTCGGGGAGTCCGGCCGTCCAGATGCCGAGGACCCGCACGCCGCGGGGCCCGATCTCAGCCGCCAGGTTGCGGATAAAGGTGTCGGTCGCCGCATCGGCGGGCCCGGTGCCGCCTAACATGAGGCCTCCGTTGGCGGATCCGCTATCCAACGCGAGGATGACGCCGGAGCCCTGCTCGATCATGTGGCGTGCGGCCGCCCGCGCGGTGATGAAGTGCGCCGTGATCCCGGTGGTGATGGGCCGGGTGAAGTCCTCCACCGTCATCTCGACCAGCGGTGTCCCCTGGATGTCCCCGCGCGAGATGAGGTTGAAGGAGATGTCGATGCTGCCCTCCTGGGAGGCCACAGCCTGGGCGTGCTCGTCGACGGCCTGCTCGTCGAGGGCGTCGAGTTCGGCCACCTCGGCCGACCCGCCCGCGGCCCTAATGTCCTTGGCGACCGCCTCAAGCGACTCCCTTGTGCGTCCGGCGAGGAAGAGCTTCGCCCCCTCTTGGGCGAAGGTCCGGGCGACGCTGCCGCCGATCGACCCTCCCGCCCCGTAGATCACGGCGTTCTTGTTCTCAAGCAGCATTTGGGTCCTTCTATGTCCGTTGGGTTGCGATCGTCTGGTTGGAGCATACTTCCAGGATAGGACAAGGCGCAAGCTACATGGCGACGCGCTGCAACCAACCTTTAACCTAGAGTTTGCGCCTATTTGATACCGTCGGACACGAACTCGACGAGGCCGGGGTGACTATAGTAGAGCCTCCTATAGAAAAACCGTGGGGATTGCGCGAGATGCGGGTGCGAGATCCCGACGGGGTGAAACTAATAATCGTCGAGGTACCTAAGAGCCTGTTTGGTAAGAGATAGGGTTGGCTCCAGAGGAGCTAAATTTGCTTCTGCTATAGAGAGGCAGGCAACCTGCGGGCTGTTTTGCGAGGTAGCTTCCTTGGCTTTCGAAGTGCACCTGGCGAAGAGGGCTATAGATAGGTTTCTACATACGCGGGAGCGCACAAAGCAGTCTACCCCTCCCCTGTATCAAACACGCTCTAAGCAATCGGGTGAATAGGCCCTCTGCTGGCGCAGCGTTGCTCGTGTCGCTTAGTCACTAAGCTTGCGCCTTATAGTCAAAGTCCAAGTCGGCCAGCAACCAGAACTCCGAGACCTTGCCGTCCTTGAGGTGGTAGAAGTAGTTTACCTCGGTCCTGGCCGGATCCCCCGTCTCCACTACGGTCGCCGTGTAGATGAAACGGATGGCGAACTTATCCTCGACGGCGACGATGTCCCTGATGTCGTAGAGGGGGTTGGCAAACCGTCCCGTGTCCGAACGCAAGCGGTTAACCACGTCGTCGTAGAGCAGTTCTTGAGAGCGATGGTGCCCGCGCACGTCTCGGTGGTAGAAGCGCTCGACGGCCGAGGCGTCGAAAGGTTCCCAGACTTCCCTCATCAGGCGCTCGGCGTACTGGTGGGTTTCCGTAGCGTTCACGGTCACTCGCTCCTTTTTTGGGTCAGGGAACATACATCCTACCGGCTCTCGGGCTAATATGCCCTCGGGAAAAAGCGATCAGTGCAAAGGTGTTCTAGCGGAGATTTTCTCAGAGACCCGAAGTGAACAAACAAGGCGACGATAGCAGAGAACTAGATCGCATCATCTTCTTTAGCGCCGCCATGCTTCCTAAGACGTATAAGAAGATGGCGTCGAAGTCGTCGCGCAGGGCGTGAGTACGCATCCTCACAGTCCTGGGCAGTTCGGGTAGGCGGGCGCGTAGAGAAGCCCATTCTTCGTCCGAAAGGTCGGTGGCGTAGGTCTTTTTCATGCCCGAGAGCGTACCGGAGCACTTCAACCTTCAACTGTGCAAAACAGGCTCTAAGAGACTGCCATCACCAAGAGCACTAGCAGGGCAACGCACACCGCAATCAAGAGCATCACCAAGCACGAGTACACCAGTAAGCCAAAGGCTGCTAGGTGCGCGAACTCATCCCACCACCGACTCCGCCGTCTCTCCCTCACTCCCTTATCCATAACCGCCCTTCGGTAATTGGCCCTACGTGCGATGCTGGGAGGCTCTCCAACATATCCATGTGGGCCTTTGGGGCGCCGAAGTTGGCCCGTACGTAGCTAGCGACCCGCTCAGGGGTAGTGAAGACAGGCAGGCACTTCTCGCCGTTCT
>JALZEL010000109.1 GCA_030862075.1 Actinomycetota bacterium
CGGCACCCGTGCTCGAAGCTCTCCGCAAGAAGAAGCGGGGGAGGCGCTGCCTCCCCCACGGGCTCCCGTTCGTGTTCCCCTTAGTATTTGGGGATGCTGGGGTCTATCTCCTCGCTCCAGGCGGTGATGCCGCCCTCGACGTTGTAGACGTTGCCGAAGCCGGCGTTCTGGAGGATCTTGACGGCCCTCGCGCTCCTGCCGCCGGTCTTGCAGTGGACAGCAATCTCGTCGTTCTGGTTCAGCTCCGCGAGACGCTCTGGCAGCTCGCCCAAGGGGATGAGCTTCGCGCCCTGGGCCTCGAGGTTCGCCACCTCGTACTCGTGCGGCTCGCGCACGTCGAGGACGGCAACCCTCTCCCCAGCTTCGAGCTTCTCCTTGAGATCCTGGACCCCGATCTCGGGCAACTCGTCGACGTCTTCGGCCTGCTGTGCCTGCGGGATGCCGCAGAACTCCTGGTAGTCGATGAGCTCGGTGACGGTCGGGTTCTCGCCGCAGACCGGGCAGTTCGGGTCCTTGCGGAGCTTCATCTCCTTGAAGCTCATGCCGAGGGCGTCGTAGAGCAGGAGCCGGCCGATGAGGGGCTCGCCTATGCCGAGGATCAGCTTGACGGTCTCGGTGGCTTGGATGGTGCCGATAGCGCCCGGCAGGATGCCCAAGACCCCGCCCTCGGCGCAGCTCGGGACGAGGCCCGGCGGCGGCGGCTCGGGGTAGAGGCAGCGGTAACAGGGACCTTCCTTGGCGTAGAAGACGCTCGCCTGGCCCTCGAAGCGGAAGATGGAGCCGTATACGTTCGGCTTGCCCGAGAGCACCGAGGCGTCGTTCACCAGGTAGCGCGTCGGGAAGTTGTCCGTGCCGTCCACGATAACGTCGAAGTCTTCGAAAATTTCCAGGGCGTTCTCGCTGGACAACGCTTCCTCGAACGCCTCAACGCTCACGTTCGGGTTTATGTCCTGTATGCGGTCGCGGGCGCTCTCCATCTTCGGGCGCCCGAGGTCGGAGGTGCCGTGAATGATCTGGCGCTGCAGGTTGGACTCGTCGACGATGTCGAAGTCAACGATGCCGAGCGTGCCTACGCCCGCCGCCGCGAGATAAAGGGCGAGCGGGCTCCCCAAGCCCCCGGCCCCGATGGTGAGGACCCGGGCGGATTTGAGCTTCTTCTGGCCGTCGAGGGCGACCTCGGGCATGATAAGGTGCCGGCTGTAGCGCGCGATCTCTTCGTTCGAGAGCTGAGGCCCCCCGTTGGGCGACTGTATCAGTGGCTGGCGTGTCTCCATCTTACGAAACCTCTTTTGTCGAATGGTTAGTGGTACGAACCTACGTCTTGAAATTAGCTACATCGTCCGCCGGCGATGGAGGGTATGATCGAGAGCTCGTCGCCTTCGGAGACGTCGGTCTCAGGGCCGTCGAGATAGCGGATGTCCTCGTCGCCCTTGTAGACGTTGACGAACGAGCGGAGCTTGCCATCGCCGGTGTAGAGGTGCTGAGAGAGGTCCGGATGCTCCTCGACGAGGTTCCCTAAAGCCGCGCCCGCAGTGTCGCCCCCCACTTCGACCTCCGCGTCGCCGCCCGTGTACTGCCTCAGGGGAGTGGGGATCTTGACCTTCGGCATGCTAGTCTCCATTTCTTCTTGGTTACCCTACGATAGGCTCTTCATCGTAGCCCGAGCGGTCGTCTTTCAAGACCCACGAGCGCATCTCCTCGATGTTCTCGCCGTTGACCGAGGCGATGACGTAAGAGTAGTAGGGCCAGGCGTGCTCGCGGTCGTACTCGGAGGGCTCGGCGGGGTGATCCGGGTGCGAGTGGTAGAAACCCAAGAGGTCCATGTCCCTCTCTTGGGCTCTCTCCTCGAAATCCTTTATCTGCAAGGGCTCTATGAGGAACCGCTGCGAACGCTCTATCTCATCGTAGGTGTTCTCGGCCCGCCAGACGTCCACCACGACCTTCATCTCCCCGGTGTCCATCCCGACGATCGCCCCGGCGCACTCTTCGGGGTAGGACTCTTTGGCGTGGTCGTGGATGTGACCCACATCCCCCCGGCCAATCTTGAGCGGCAAGGGCTTACTCCTCCCAGAAGCTCTCGGAGAGGTACTTGTCCGCCCCATCGCAAAGGACGGTGACGATAACGCCCGATTCAAGCTCCCGCGCGACCCGTAAGGAGGTCGCGACCGCCGCCCCGGACGAGATGCCGACCAGGATGCCCTCCTCGCGGGCCAGGCGCTTGACCATCTCGTAGGCCTCCTCGGTCGGGGCGCCCAGGTTTTCGTCGGCGATGGTCGGGTCGTAGATCTCCGGGACGATAGCGCTCGCCATGTGCTTCATGCCCTCGAGGCCGTGGAACGGGGAGTCGGGCTCGAAGGAGATCACCTTTATCCCCGGGTTGTACGCCTTGAGCCTCTCCGCGGTGCCGACGAAGGTGCCGCTCGTCCCCAGGCCCGCGACGAAGTGCGTAATCTCGCCATCGGTCTGCTCCCAGATCTCCGGCGCCGTCGACTCGTAGTGCGACCTGGGGTTGGCCGGGTTTTTGTACTGGTCGGGGTAGAAGTACTTCTCCGGTTCTTCGGCGTGCAGCCTCCTCGCTTCCCGGATGGCCCCGTCGGAGCCTTCGCCCGGGTCGGTGAGGACGACCTCGACGCCCAAGGCCCGCAGTATCTTCTTGCGCTCCTCGCTTGCGTTCTTCGGCATGCACAGCTTGACCTTATAGCCCAAGGAAGCCCCGATCCAAGCGTAGGCAATCCCCGTGTTCCCGCTCGTGGCGTCGAGGATAAACTTCCCCGGCGCGAGCTCGCCGCTCTTCTCACCGTCCCGGATCATCCACAAAGCAGGCCTGTCTTTTACCGAACCGCCCGGGTTGTACCACTCGGCCTTGCCGAGGATCGTCACCCCCGGCACCTCGCGCGAAATGCTCCTAAGCTCCAGGAGCGGCGTGTTCCCGATGAGGTCCGTGGGCTGGGTGAAGTCGTTAATCCTAGTAATCATGTCGGAATTATTATACAGGCTCGGAGCCCCGCGTCCAGAAGAGGAGAGGGAAAACGCTTGGCCAACGCAGTAGCCGGAAGGCCGCAGACGAGCCCTCCGGCTATGGTTGGTGCGTAGGCCTGATTTTACCTGAATCCGTCGCTGCTTCGCTACATGTTTTTGCGTATCTATCCCAAAAGCTTCACGATTTTTTCCAGAGATCGGCGGCGGCAGGTGAAGATGGGGGTGTCGAGCTCGGTGTAGGAGCTGGCCTCGCTCTCGCGGAGCTCCATCATCAGGTCCTGGAATTTCTCTGGGGATCCGGCCTCGAAGGAGAGGATAAACTCGTAGTCGTCTATCCCGAAGCAGTAGGCGGTGTTATTCTGCACGGGGTAGTGCTTACGGCCTATGCGCATGTGCTCGTTCATCATGCGTTGGCGCTCTTCGAGGGGGAGGCGGTACCAGGCGCGAGTCTTCACGAACGGGTAGACGAAGAGGTACTCGCCCTCGCCGGGGACGATGTACTGCCGGTTCTGGAAGCCTGGGGTATGCTCGCCGACGTAGATGGAGCGCCTGGAGAGACCGAAGTACGAGTAGGCCACCGTGAGGTACTTGCCCAGGCCCGTCTTCAAGAGGGCTGCGGTCATGGTCTCAAAGGCGTCGAGGTCGTAGCCTATGCGCCACAGCATGAAGTCCGCGTCCGAGCGGAGGCCCATCAGGGAGAACGACCTGAGCAGCATGTCGCTGCTGTGCTCCTCGGCCGCCTCCAAGAACTCCTCCTTGCCGCGCTCGCGCTCCTCGTCGGAAAGCCGGCGCCACTCGGGGACGAGCTTGAAGAAGACGTAGTTTATGTACTGGGCGGGGAGCTTCTCTTCGGGTGCCTGCTGCCCTCGCGTCTGCGTCTCGGTCATCCTCTACCTCCTCGCGGCGGGTTCGAAACCAAAATTGTTCTCGTAGAGCTCCTCTATCCGGGCGAGCTCTTCCCCGGTGAGGTCCGGCGTTTCGGGCGCGGAGGCAAACTCCTCGAGCTGGTACTCATCGTAGATGTTCGGCAGGGTCGAGGCGACCTCGGACGAGGCGAGGACGAACTTCAGGGCCGCCTGGCCCAGGGTGCGTTCCGCGGTGAGGAAGGCGAGCTGCGCAACCTTTTTGAGGCCGTCGAAGAGCCATTCTTTGGAGCGGTGGCGCCGGTGGTCGTTCTTGGCGAAGGTGGTGTCTTTAGTGTACTTGCCTTCGAGCATGCCGGAGGAGTGGGGGACGCGTGCTATGAGGCTCGTGCCGGTCTCCCTTGCAGCTTCGATCAGTCCACGGCCCGGGTCTTGTTCGAGGAGGTTGTAGATCATCTGCACGCCCGAGACGTTCCGCTCGCGCATCGCCTTAACGCCTTCTTCGAGCCAGCCGATCTTCGGTCCCAAAGCTACCCCGTAGGCCCGGATCTTGCCCTCCCTCTCGAACTCTTCCATGAGCCCGAAGAGCGCGTCGTTCTCGACGGCGTCCATCTTGGTGTTGTGGAGCTGCAGGAAGTCTACGTAGTCGGTGCCAAGCCGCCGGAGGCTTTGCTCGAGGGCGAACCGGATGAAGTCCTCGGACCAGTCCTGGGGACGTTCTTGCTGGCCGCGGCGCTGCGTGTGGCTGTAGAAGTCGTAGCCGATCTTGGTAGAGATGACCACCTCGTCGCGCATCCCGCCGAAAGCGTCGGCCAGGAGCGTCTCGCCCTTTCCGGAACCATAAGTGTCGGCGGTGTCGAAGTAGTTGATGCCCCTCTCGTGCGCCTGCCTCAAAAGGCGCACCGACTTCTCGTCGTCCACCTCGCCCCACCAGCCGGTCGAGACGGTCCAGACGCCAAACCCTACCTCGGAAACTTCTATCTCCGTATCGCCGAGCCTCCGGTATTTCATCTCTTTCCTCTCGCTGGGTTCTTGGACGTAAAATATCTAGCACAATGGTTACTACATTCTATCGCCCGTCGCAGTGTAAACGTTCTCAAACATCGCTACGGCGTGTGGCGGCGCATATAATGTCGCGGGTGGTAGAGAGCGTGGAATGATCGCCGCTTACACCGCCGGGAAGCAGGGGGCCCGGTCGGCGGCCCGTGACGCTTCGGCGGTCGTAGTGGTCGACGCTTTCCGGGCGAGTACCACGATCGCGCTCCTCGTGAGCAAGGGCGCCCGGGTGATACCCGTAGCCTCCGTCGAGGAAGCCGCGTCCTACGTTGGGGCGGACTACCGCATCGGGGAGCGTGGCAGCGCTAAGGCGGAAGAAGGCTTCGACTTCGGGAACTCGCCGACGGAGATCGAGGCGTCGGAGCTGGTCTCGGACGCCACGGTCGTATTGAGCACCACGAACGGCACCCAGATCATCGAGGCGGCCCGCGGTGCCCCTCTTATCCTGACCGGTGCCTTCGTGAACGCTCACGCCGTCGCCGATGCTTTAGCGACCGGCGCTTGGGGGGAGCTGGTGACGATGATCGGCTGCGGCTGGGAGGGAAGCTGGGCCTCCGAGGACGAGTCCGCTGCGGGCGCCATCCTCCAACGTCTAAAGGAGAAGGGAGCCATGCTTGACGAGCAGGCAGAGCGTGTAGTGGACCTGTACCTCAGGTGTCCTAAGGAGTCTCTGCGCCGGAACAGCCGCTGCCCAGCGTCTCAAGCGCCTCGGCTACGAAGAGGACCTCGACTTCTGCCTCGCCGAGAATACCGTGCCGGTTGTGCCCCGGCTTGTGGGAGATGCCTTTGTTGGCCGAGAATAGCTGGTGTTTGGCCTGATGGCCGAAACGAGGGGCGGGAGATGGGCCAAAATGTTCGCCAAAAATATCCTTGACAGAAACCCGGGGGGCCATTACTCTGAAGTTGGGCACGGCGGAGCAAACGTTACAAGCGTCGCCAAATCGCCGAGGAGAGGAGGTGCAGACCAGATGACTATGACCATCACCCACGAGAGGACCAGGGAGGTCACCCGCGAGGAGGTGGATCGGGCCATAGACGTGATCGAGCGTCACCTCGAGAAGGAGGCCCGCACCCGCAACCTGCTCGATGAGCAGGCGATCATGCGCCCCAAGGACCTGTGCAAGCAGCAGGGCTTGGACATGGTGGCCGAGCTTCGCGGCATGATCTAAGATCACGCGGCGTTAAAGCCCATGAAGGGGGATGCACAGTAAGGTCCTGACCACCTACGGGGTTTCGGGGGCTGTCCATCCCCCTTCACGAGGCCAAAGAGGACCGGGTTAGTCCCGGTCCTCTTTTTTGTACCTTCTTTAGCGGTGAATCTTCTAGCGGGCAGGCTCCTCTTCTTTTGCTTTGCCATCAGCGCCGGGCTGCACCTGGTCTTTGACCTGCGGTGTTTCGTCCGGCTGCTGTGGCGTTCCGCCGTTGACGCCCGGTTGCGCGGGCGGCTCCTGAGGAGCCTGCTGGTTTTCGATTGGCGCGCGTTGTTGCTCTTCGAATGGGTCGATAGAGGTCTCCGTATACGAGGAGCCGCCCAGAATGGAGAGGGAAGGGCCCGAGCGGCCGGTCGCCTCCGCGGATTCATCGCAGCTCCAGACCATACAGGAGAGGGTCTTACCCCCGGCGAACTCGATGCCGGTGACGCTGACCAGGCCGATCACCGTCGCCACCAGCCCGGCCAGAACGCCCGCGAGCAACACTTTACTCCTCTGGGCGGACGGGAGATCCCTGAGGAAGCCGGGTAAGGCGTGCAAGCGCGACCACAGGCCGGGGGAGCGTTCTCCCGCTTCTGGCTTCGGGTTGGGCTCCGGGCTCTGCTTGCCGGGGATGCGGATCTGCTGGGTAGAGAGACCTCCCTGCACCGTGCCCGGGAGGCTCACAATGGCCTGGGAGGCTTTCTCCATCTGGGCTTTCAGGACGGCGGAGATCAGGGTGATCAAGGTGGCCGTCAAGGCAGTTCCGATCAAAGTCCCAGCCACCCCGAGCTTGGAGGTAAAGAGCGCCACCACCAC
>JALZEL010000399.1 GCA_030862075.1 Actinomycetota bacterium
GGTTTCCAGATCGGCGAGTTCGCGACGGCCGCTCGCCACCTCCAGCATCGTCCCGACCAGTGCCCGGACCATCCCGTACAGGAAGGAATTCGCGATGATCCTGTATACGAGGAGATCACCACGCGCCTCCCACTGAGACTCTTCCACGACGCGCTCGAAGCGGACGTGGTGGGTCTTCGCCGAGGTAAAGGCCCGGAAGTCGTGCGCGCCCCGGACGAGATCCGCCGATTCTTCGAGCAGACCGAAGTCCAGGCTGTGGGCCACGTGGACCGCCCGCCGCCGCTCTAAAGGAGAGCGCACGGCGTCGTTGATCACCCTGTACTCATAACTACGGCTCCGGGCATCCCTACGGGCGTCGAAGTCCTCCTTCACCCGTACGCAGCGCCTGAGCGCCACGTCCTTAGGGAGGACGGCCGATGCCTTGTAGGAGATCGAGGAAGGAGAGAGATCCGTCTTCGCCCCGAAGGAGACCACCTGTCCCGAAGCGTGCACCCCGGCATCCGTACGCCCCGCGACGGCCAGCTTCACCTGCCGCCCGAGGACGGTGCCAAGAGCATCCGCGAGCGTCCCCTCGACCGTCCTCAAGCCTGGCTGGACGGCCCACCCGGCGAAGTCCGTGCCCTCGTACTCCACGAGCCCGGCGAACTTCAAGGCGATGCGCTTGGCAACGGAAGAGGGGACCCGACGTAGCGGATCCCCTCCAGTTGATGGCTGACGGCTGATAGCTGACGGCTAACTACTGGTTACTCCACGCGGTAGTTGACCAGCTCTAAGTAGACGGCTTCGGCGCCGTCACCGAGGCGCGGACCCAGCTTGAGGATGCGGGTATAGCCCGAGTTCCTATCGTCGAGGTCGGGGGCGACGTCTTCGAAGAGCTTCCTCACGACGCTCTTATCCTTGAGGATCGCGGCCGCCTGGCGCCTCGCGTGGAGGTCGTCCTTTTTGGCGATGTTGATGAGCTTGTCCACCACGCCCCGGACCTCTTTGGCCTTGGGTCCCGTGGTCTTTATACGACCGTGCTGGATGACCTGCCCGGCCATCGTAGCCAGCGCCGCCTTGCGGTGAGCGGCGTCCCGGCCTAGCTTGCGTCCCCTCTTGGCGTGCCTCACGACTCCTCGCTCTCCAACGTGTAGCCGTACTCGATGAGCTTCGACCGGATCTCGTCGACGCTCTTCATCCCGAGGTTGCGGATGTTCATCAGCTCTTCCTCGGTCATCGTCGCGAGCTGTCCGATGGTGTCCACGCCCTCGCGCTTCAGGCAGTTGTAGGAGCGGACGGTGAGCTCCAGGTCCTCCACGGGGCGCTCGTCGGTTATGACGGGGCGTCCGACCCGGCCTCGCGCCTCGGCGCGCGACCCATCGTAGCCGTCCGTGAAGAGCCCGAGGAGATCCGTAAGCTGTCTGGCGGCCTCCTGCAAGGCTTCCCTCGGACGGATCCTGCCGTCCGTGAACACCTCTATGGAAAGGGAATCGAGGTCGGTCCGGGCGCCGGCGCGCGTCTCGGTGACCGAGTAGTTCACCCGCTGGACCGGCGAGAAGATCGAGTCCACTGCCATCACGCCTATGGGATCGGCATCGCTCTTGTTCTGCTCGGCCCGGACATAGCCCTGGCCCTTCTCGACCGTGAGGCGCATCTCCAGGTTCCCGCCCTCGGATACACTCGCTATGTACGCGTCCTCGTCCACGACCTCGATGTCGGCCTTGAGCTCTATATCGGAGGCCCTAACCTCCGCGGGGCCCTGTTTCCTCACCTCGAGCTCGACCGGCTCGTCGCGCTCGAGCCTGAACTTCAGGGCCTTGACGTTGAGGATGATGTCCACGACGTCCTCTCTTACGCCCGGTATGGTCGAGAACTCGTGAGAGACGCCCTCTAGCCTGACCTTGGTCACCGCGGCCCCTTCGAGCCCCGAGAGCAACACCCTCCTCAAGGAGTTACCTAAAGTGTGCCCTAGGCCCCGCGGCAACGGCTCCGCCACGAACCTGCCCCGCCTGTCCTCTTCTTCTTCCACCCTAAAACGGGGCGGCGCTATGTCTAACATCGTCAAACTACCACCTGCTTTAAACGTATTGTTTGTCTGCCTACCGGCTGTAGAACTCGATTATGAGCTGCTCTTCGACGGGCGTGTCGATCTCGTCCCGTCCCGGCGTGTGCAGTACCCGGCCCGTGAAGTTGTCGTGGTCGGCTTCCAGCCACGGCGGCACCGCGACGACCTGCTCGACCGCATTCACTATCGGCTCCAGGTTCCGGCTCTTCTCCCGGACCGTGATCACGTACCCCGGCTTCAAGACCGCCGATGGGATGTTGTGCTTGCGCCCGTTCAAGAGGAAGTGGCCGTGCACCACGAGCTGCCGCGCCTGCGGTCGGCTGGTGGCGAAGCCCATCCTGAACACGACGTTGTCCATCCTGAGCTCCATGAGCCTGAGCAAGTTCTCGCCGGAAACGCCCTGCATCCGGGTCGCCCTGCCGTAGGCACGCCGGAACTGCTTCTCGGAGACGCCGTAGTACCAGCGGGCCTTCTGCTTCTCTAAGAGCCGGAGGCCGTACTCCGTCTCCCGCCGCCTACCCCGACCGTGCTCCCCCGGCGGATAAGGTTTCTTCTCCAGGGGGTTCTTGCGCATGTTGGAGAGCATTACCCCTGCGCGTCTGTCGCGCCTAGCCTTTGGTCCCGTATAACGCGCCATGTGCCCTTACCCCCTCCGCCTCTTTGGCGGTCGGCAGCCGTTGTGCGGCTGGCCGGTGACGTCCTTGATCGAGAGCACCTCTATCCCCAAAGACTGGAAGGTGCGGGCGGCCATGTCGCGGCCCGAGCCGTGGCCCTTGAGCTCGATGTCCACGCGTCTGACGCCCTGATCCATCGCCTTGTTCGCCACGCTCTCGGCCGTCATCTGGGCCGCGTAAGGGGTGCTCTTGCGGCTTCCCTTGAAGCCCAAAGCCCCAGCCGATTCCCAGGCTATGATGTTGCCCTCCTGGTCGCTTACGCTGACTATGGTGTTATTGAACGAGCTCTTTATGTGCACGACGCCGGTCGTTACGTTCCTGCGGATCCTGCGCCGCGACCGGCTCGCGCCGCCCCTGCGCTGCCCGCGCTGTTGCCGCTGCCTGCCCATCTACCTCTTCTTCCTCCCGCCTATGGACGGCTTCGGGCCCTTGCGCTGGCGGGCATTTGTCTTCGTGCGCTGCCCGCGCACCGGAAGCCCCCGGCGGTGTCGGATGCCCCGGTAGGAGCCGATGTCTATGAGCCGTCGGATGTTCTGGTTCGTCTCGCGCCTGAGGTCGCCCTCGACCTCGACGTTCTGGTCGACGTAGGTCCTCAGCTGCGCGACCTCACCCTCGGCGAGGTCCCGGACCTTCGTGTCCAGGTTCACGCCGGTCTCGTTCAGGATCTTCCTGGCCGTCGAACGGCCTATCCCGTAGACGTAGGTGAGCCCGACCTCGATTCTCTTCTCGCGCGGCAAGTCCACGCCAGCTATGCGCGCCATCTTAGCCCTGCCTCTGCTTGTGCCTGGGGTTCTCGCAGATCACGCGCAAAACCCCTCGCCTGCGTATGACCTTGCACTTGTCGCAGATGGGCTTTACGCTCGCCCGTACCTTCAAAGCTCTACTTCCTCCTGCTCCGTTATCTGAACCTGTAGGTTATGCGTCCCCGGTCGAGGTCATAGGGGCTGAGCTCCACTTTAACCTTGTCTCCAGGCAGGATTCGGATGTAGTTCATCCGCATCTTGCCGGAGATATGGGCCAGGACGTTGTGCCCGTTGTCGAGCTCCACGCGGAACTGCGTGTTGGGCAACGCCTCGGTAATAGTACCCTCCACTTCTATGACGTCTTCCTTAGCCAAGGACCTCCTTCTTACAAGTCATAAAATGGCCGAAACCAAACGATGATGTTACCACGCATACCGCTCATCTCCCACCCTTTCAGGGCTCCGTGAGGACCCATGGGCCGTTCTCGGTGACGGCGATGGTGTGCTCGTAGTGAGCGGCCAGTGAGTTATCGGCGGTGTAGATGGACCACCCGTCCCACTCGCTTATGCGGATGTCGTAGTCTCCTAACGTGATCATAGGCTCTATAGCGAAGGTCATCCCGGGCAGGAGCCTGGGACCCGTCCCCGGTCTCCCGTAGTTCGGGATCTGGGGGTCTTCGTGCATCGACCGGCCGACTCCATGCGAGACCAAGTCTCGTACTACCCCGTACCCCCGCGACTCCGCCAGGGCCTGTATAGCGTGCCCGATGTCCCCAAGCCTCTTGCCAACTCTGACCTCATCCGTGGCCGCAGTGAGGCACTGCCTGGTGGTTCTCAAGAGTCCCTCCGCATCCACCGGTATCCCCCCTACCGCTACGGTGGTAGCGCTGTCGGTCACGAATCCCTCGTAGCGCACGCCGACGTCCAAGGAGATGGTGTCACCCTCATTCAGTTGGTAGGAGCCGGGGATGCCGTGCACGATCATGGCGTTGGGAGAGGTACAGATCGAGGCCGGGAAGCCCTGGTAACCTTTGAACTCGGGCTTCCCGTCGTGCGAGCGGATGAAGTCCTCGGCCATGCTGTCGAGCTCTTTGGTGGTGATCCCAGCCCGGACGTTCTCGGCGAGAAGCTTGAGGCAGGCAGCAGTGATCCTGCCACCCTCGCGCATCGCTTCGAGCTCGCCTCTGCTCTTACGGACGATCAAGGTCTTCAGGAATCCTCTCTCACGGCCTTCATGACCCCCTCGGTTACCTCGTCGATGCTTTTTGTAGCGTCTATGGTGACGAGGAGGCCCTGCTCCTCGTAGTGGTCCTTCAGGGGCTCGGTCTGCTCGTGGTAGGTGCCGAGCCGGTTGCGGATGGCTTCCTCGGTGTCATCGCCACGCTGGACGAAGGGCCCCGGGTCCTCTTCGTTGTTCTCGGGGGGCGGGTCGTGCTCTATGTGGTAGATCTTGCCGGTCGCTTCGCTCTGCCGGCGACCCGAGAGCCTCTCCACGAGGACAGCATCAGGCGCCTCGAGCAGGATGACCCTGTCGAGCTTCTCGCCGATGTCGTTCAGGGCCTCGTCGAGCGTCTCGGCCTGGGACTGGTTGCGCGGGAAACCATCGAGGATCCAAGAGTCGTTGTCTTCTAGGAGAGGCTTCGCCATTTCGACGATAATCTCGTCGGGGACGAGCTCGCCCTTGTCGCTGTACTCCTTCACCTTCTGCCCGAGTTCGGAGCCCTTCTTTATCTCCTCCCGCACTAGGTCGCCGGTGGCGATGTACGCGGCGCCCATCTCCTCCACCAGCTTTTCGGCCTGTGTGCCCTTCCCAGCTCCCTGAGGACCCATGAGTATGAGCCTCACCGCTGCCTCCTCTTCAAGAAGCCCTCGTAGTTGCGCATCATCAACTGGCTCTCAAGCTGGCGCACCGTGTCCAGCGAGACGCCGACCACGATCAGCAGCGACGTGCCGCCGAGGAAGATCTGCTGCCCCAGGCCCAAAGCGCCCGAGATCAGGTACGGCAGCACCGCTACCGCTGCCAGGAAGAAGGCCCCGAAGAGCGTGATCCTGGTGAGCACGTTGTTGAGGTAGACCGCCGTCGGCTGCCCCGGACGTATCCCCGGCACGTACCCCCCGCTCTTCTTCAGGTTGTCCGCGTGCTCCACCGGGTTGAACTGCACCGCCGTGTAAAAGTACGTGAACATCACGATAAGGAGCCCGA
>JALZEL010000401.1 GCA_030862075.1 Actinomycetota bacterium
ACTGTAGAGGGTCGGGAGTGAAAAGGACCCCGCTCACCGCGCAGTCTTCCTGGGACCTTCGTCGCGGTGGTGCGCAAGTCCACCCGTACAGAGGATCGTCCCGGCCTCTAGCTTACTCCTCGCATGCTGACCAATCGGCGCCGTCGCAAGAACGACGGTTTTCTACGATGTCGAGGTGAACTGACCGGAGTACGTCAAAGCGCGGGTGGAGCCTGTAAACTGAGCGAAGTCAGAGGAGGTTGACGGTATGCGAGCAGAGATAAGCCCCGAACTTCTAGAAGAGCTGCGCCGCAGGGCGCGTGAGCAGGGTCGCCCCGAGCGCGAGCTGCTGGAAGAGGCCGTCAAGAGCTACCTAGAGCGTCCCGGCTCCCTCGCGGAGCTGTTCGAGCGCATAGATCAGGGGCAGCGCGAGCGAGGCGTGGCGCCGCTTTCGGAGAGCGAGGCGCATGGCCTCGCTGTCGAGGAGCAGCACGCCTGGAGGCATGAGCGCCGCTGACAGCCGGGTGAGGGCCGTCTTCGACCCCAACGTACTCGTCTCCGCGGCGATCTCCCCGGAGGGACCGCCCAGGGAGCTATTGCACCGCTGGGCGAGCGGCGCGTTCGAGCTGGTCGTCTCCGCCGAGATCCTCTTTGAGCTCCAGGAGGTGCTGACCCGACCGAAATTCGGCCGCTAGCTCACACTCGGCCAGGTTGGAGATTATGTGCTGTGGCTCCACGACCATGCGGCGGATGTCCCCGAGGAGCTGCCTCCGAACGTGGTCCAGGGCGTGACCGCAGACCCGGACGACGACTACATCGCCGGCGTCGCCTACCTGGGCCGGGCGGACGTCATCGTCTCGGGCGATCCCCACCTGACAGACTTGGACGCCATTCGCCACGGCGACGACGGCGTGATAGCCCGCGTCCTCACTCCTCGCGCCTTCCTCGAGGAGCTGAATCGAGGAGTGTAACCGGCTTCCGCCAGAGCGAGTGGAGGATCACTAGTCCTACAGCGACACTTATTCTATTCAGCGTGAGCCCTACTGACACTTGTGGAGCGCTGCCTGCGGTGAGAGTATGGGTTCGCACCCTGCGGAAGTTTCGAGACTCTCGACTATGCCGCATGCTCGCGTAGGGTTTCTAGGAGCCGATGGCATGGCTTGAGAAGAAGTTCCTGAGATGCTCGATCACCGTCTCAGGCGCGTCTTCCTGTGCCAGGTGAGCGCACCGAGGGATCGTTCGCAACTCTGAAGCGGGAATGGCCTTATGGAGTTGTTCGCCCTTGGAAGGGAATATCCACCTGTCTTCCTCGCCCCATAGTATGAGCACGGGACGCTCGATCTCACCGTAGCGTGGCTCAATCTCGTCGGTGTAACGTTGGTCGTTCTGAGAGATCTGACGGTAGAAGGCGTCTTGGCCTTCCGCCCCCAACCAGGGCTTAAGGTAAGGCTCCATCGCTTCGTCGTCCATCGGATGGTAGGTGGCATCCGTTATGTAAGCTGCCACTATCGCCCGGTGCATGTACGCCGGAATCTGCCTGAAAACCCCCGTGTACTCCTGTACGAGCCGGTAGAAGGGTGAACCCCAAGGAGAGAGCGCCACCGCATCAATCAGAGCTATAGCGCTGAAATCTCGCCCCTCCAACAGGTGAGTCCTTAGCGCTATCGCGCCGCCGAAGTCGTGGCCTACGATATCAGGGTTCTTGAGTTCCCAGTGATCCAATAGCTCAGCCAGTATTCTGCTCTGGGCAGCCAAAGAGACATCCTGGCCTTCGTGTTTTTCGGAAGATCCGTAACCCAATAGGTCGAAAACGTAGACGCTGCTCGTCTGCGCCAAAGCCGGGGCGACCTTGCGCCAGACGTAGGAGGAGAAGGGGGTGCCGTGGACGAGGACGAGGGGAGGTCCTTCCCCGAAGGTTGCGTAGCGTACCGTACCGCCCCAGGTCAGATGTTCCTTACCCAACGTCCAGCTGTTCACGGGCTTCCTCCCTTTGTATCTCCAAGCAAGCGAAATATACGATGAGCGGTCGGTTGCGGGCAAAGAGGCTCGGCAGCACCTTTAGAGGAGGTAGTAGGGAAACATTGAGGTCACATAAGTGTCGCTGTAGGACTAGTGCTCCGTTCCTCAAATTCGGTAAACAAAGATGCGCCTCCGGTACCGCGGCGGTTTGGGCTTCCGACCCCACACCCACGGACTGGCCTTCCGGTTTAGCTGCCGGGTAGCAACCCTTGTTGCC
>JALZEL010000001.1 GCA_030862075.1 Actinomycetota bacterium
GATGCCGGCGTCCTTTAGCACACCGTCCATCAGCAGCGCGTCAGTTTCGTTCGGGGCCGCGGCCACTTTCACCCACCTCTCCGCCATGCACGCATCTTACCCTAGGCTATTCACCGAAGCTCGTAGAGAAACTGTCCGAAAAGTCTCTGACGCACCTGCGGCCTAGCCTTACGAACAGTAGAACAGGCCCTATTCGACTCCTTTCTCCTCCGTATGCCGGTCAAACTCGCAGTCGGAGCGTTGCTCGAATCCCTTTTCAGACAGTTTCTAGAATGGTGATTCCCGGAAACCCCCGATAGCCCCGGTCGGGGTATTCTCTAAGGGGGAGCCTCGGTACCTTATTAGAGGAGGATGTACAAGGAGCAAGGGGATCACCTACACCTTATCCGCGTGGGAAACTCGGAGGATTGGGCGGCGAGACGCGGCAGTCTCTACTAAATCGAGGACAAGAACGGCGAGAAGTGCCTGCCTGTCTTCACTACCCCCGAGCGGGCCGCTAGCTACGTTCGGGCCAACTTTGGCACCCCAAAGGCCACATGGATATGTTGGAGAGCCTCCCAGCATCGCACGTAGGTCCAATTACCGAAGGGCGGTTCCTAGTCATGCCGCTCGACACAGAAGGGGTAGCCAAGGCTGCAGCCATGATCGACGCTGATTACTTGCTTCGGGATCCCCGCCCTGGCAAGCAACAAGAGTATTGTGGTTAGATAAATAGCAACCGTCTGGGCCGGGGTCCCCTAGCAGGGCTCCGGCCTTTTATTTGTGGAGCGCCCAATCAGGGTAGGATGTAAGAGCAGGCACTAGCGATGGCCGGGGTCCATCCTCTGGCAAGCCCCAGCCAGCCTGTCCTGGAAGGCCCTCCGAGTGTCCAGGCCGCCGGAGGGCCTTTGTCTTGTCCACGCCCTCGGTCCATTTTGCTGCCGGGGGCGCCTACAGCTAGCATACGCACTATAGGCGTGCACTCCTTTAGGACTGCGGACAGAGGAGGCAGGGCGTGGCTGAAGCTGAAGTACCCTATAGCTGGGCCGGACGACAGGTGCGGGCAGCAATTGTTGAGGAGTCGGGTTATAGCGACTACGGTGCTCCCCTACCACTGGCGGCGGTGTACCGTGTGGGGACTCTAGAAGCGGTTAACGACCTGGGGATCGTGGCAACCCTAAGGTACTTCGACCTCGAAGACGCAGAACAGGAGGAGCCGCCGGTTAGCACGTTCTACCCGTGGAGTTCGGTGGTTTGGCTCCGCCTGGCCGAACGGAGATAGCAAGCAGCTTGGCGGCCCCCCGGCGGGACGACTGTCATCATGCCGGGACCGGTGCTATGCGGGTTTCCGCCAATCGTAGTTCTCGGAAACTCGGCCCGCTCCGGGAGGCCTCAGTCGGCTCCTTTAACTCTCACGCTCCATCGCCTGCCGAGCAGCGGCTACCACGCGCTGCCAGTCTTCCTCCGCCGCATGTTGCTCTGCCGTCATCGGGGCAAACGAACCTATGTGTTCCGTGTGTCGACGCTCGGCTGCCAGAATCTCCTCCTCAATCCGCCTTTGCCGACCCTCGAGCATCTCGAGCCGCCTTTCGATTCGATCCAGTGCCGTCAGAATCTCGCCGCCTGGGTCGTCTATACGCCGGGAACCTTCTGAGTCGGTTACCATTAGTGCATCTCCCTTCTCCAGGATGTAGTTCTAAATTGGAGCTACTATTAATAATGCCAGACTCAGAAATTTCACACATGGTTAATATGTACTAGTCGTCTCAGTACTTACACCTACAGAGCCTAGGGGCTGCCCCGTTGCCTCTATTCATCGAATCGCCGCTAATGCCCATTCTCGGAAGCTCACTCTGGAAAGTACCCCCGTAACATTTCCATGCCGCGGTCGGTGATCCTGTAAAAAGAGTACACGGAGTCTGTGATGTCATACCCTGAGGTTTCCTCATCCGGCTCTATTGCTCTCCTACTCTCCAGGGAGGCTACGGCTGCGTTACAACGAGATTTGCCGGGAATTAGCCCCACTTCGTGAGCAGCCCCGCTCGGGTGCACCAGAGTCCCTGCCTTATGCTTGTTCATCGCCCATAGGAGCCGCAGCGCGTCATCTCTAACAACGTCCTCGTCCGCCATACACTTCCCCTCCCCTCGGGTACTTCGTACGCTCTGCGGGCTAGCATACCCCGAAACCCTATATGCTGCGGATGCCTCGGAAACTAGGATATATAGTGGTTAGTTATGGCAACCGACTTTGACTACAAAGCGTTTCGGCTTCTTAGAGCGATCTACGACCTCGCCGAGGGCAGCCCTGGGGTCCCCGTAGGGGGCGCCGACGCGGCGCAGAAAGCGGGCATCGACTATTCCTGGCTAGAGTACAGCCCGTTGATGTCCTACCTTGAAGCCAGGGGGTGGGTGGACAGCATGGACATTGTGGAGGGTGGAGTCATGCTCCAAATTACGCCCGAGGGCGTTCGAGAGGTAGAAGAGGGCGGTCCCCCAATGTCCCCGGCCTAGCTCGTCCGCAACGCATCCCCACACCCGCAAGCGGTTGATGTGCGCCAAAAATCCTACCTTCATGCTCGGAAAACTCAGATGGCGTATTAGGGAAAGGTGAGGTTGGTGATGGTGAGGGTGTCTTCGTGCGGTTCTTCATGTACGCGTATGCAAACCCTCGCTGCGGGGTCGATCTGCCGACGTTTGCCCCTTCTGGTTATGGCGTGTATTGAGTCGAGCCAGTAGTCTCCCGGTAGGATCGGATGACTCTCCTCGACGGTTAGTGTCGTGCTAGTGAACCTAACGTCTCCTTCCCTTCGGATGATGAACCCGTAATCGCCGCTGGAGAGGACCAAGGACCTTTGTTCGTAGGTATTCTTATCCTTTACGAAATGGGCTTGTATGGACACCAAATTCGATCTGGCGGACAGCTCGACTTCCAGCTTCAGATTCTCGCCAGGTACGAAATAGTGGACTACTTCAGCGACCTCTTCGCTCATGCTTCTTACCCTCCAAGCATCTTTAGTCAGTAGAGGTTATGGCGCTTCCGGTTTCGCCTTTAGCTTATCCCATCCGCTACATGCCGGACAAACCCCCTAGATGTTCAAGAGAGGCACTATTCACCTACCCTGTGGTGGGCCTACCCCCAGCGGACCGGGGCTATGCGGGTTTCCGCTAAGTATTAGTATGAGGAAGGTAGGTGTATCCACCCCAACATCGTTACGAGAGGAAGCCCCTCCACTGAAGAAGCAGGAGAGAGGAGTCAACCAATGGAAGTAGAAGCCAGACTAGAAGAACTCGGACTCGTGCTACCGGAGCCTTTGAAGGCCCCGCCCGGGCTGCATCTGCCCTTCTCGTGGGTGCGAGTCCGCGGTAATCGCGCCTACGTCTCAGGGCATGGTGCCCAGAACCCCGACGGCTCACTGGCGGGACCCTTCGGCAAAGTGGGAGCCGAAGTCTCTTTGGAGCAAGGCTATGAGGCCGCGCGGCTAACCGCGCTGTCGGTCCTCGGCAACCTCAAACGCACGCTGGGTGACCTGAATCGGCTAAGCGCCTGGCTGAGGGTCTTCGGCATGGTCAATTCCGCGCCCGGCTTTAACCAACAGCCCAACGTCATCAACGGTTTCTCCGACCTCATCATTGAGGTATACGGCAGCGAAGTAGGAGATCACGCCCGCTCTGCGGTGGGCATGGCGGAGCTGCCGCTAGGCCTCCCGGTCGAGATCGAAGCTGAGGTCGAATTACTCGGCCACTAGCGGGAACCAACGAGAATCTGTGATCTTGCTTATTCACCGAGTTGCCGACAAGGCTAGTCTTCTCGGAAACCCAGAGCTTCCGGTGTTCAGAGTTCTCGGATCTTCCTCGGTCCCACGCAAGGGATAGAATCTCCCGTCAGAATCGAAGTGAGAAGAAAGGAAACCTAAGAGCAGTTCGAACAGGGTAGTGAGTGACCACCAGCACGCGGCCGGTGCAGAAGGGGGCGTTGCGGTCGGGCTTCAGATCTGGGCCGGCCTGTCGCCGCTATTAGCGAAAGTGATGCTCGCGGTTTCTCTGCCTTCGTTCAGCTCAATGTCATCTTCGCGGGGGAGAGGTTCACCAGGCATCATTGCGCTAATCCCACTTACAGGGGAGCGTGCCCCACACGGCCGCGGTGGCTATAGCGGAGACGATTCCTCGGAACCCACCTTCTCAAGATGAGTCCGGGCCTCCTCAGTCTTGCGAGCCGCCTCTTTTACAGCCTCGGCTATAGCGGGCACGACACGCTCGTCGAAGACGCTCGGAATGACGTAGTCTTCCGAGAGGTCCTCTTCTGGGATTACCTCAGCCAAGGCGCGTGCGGCGGCGAGCTTCATCTCTTCGCTGATCTCACGGGCCCTGACGTCCAAAGCGCCGCGGAAGATGCCCGGGAAACAGAGGGTATTGTTTATCTGGTTAGGGTAGTCGCTGCGGCCCGTGGCGATGACACGGGCCCTGCCTCTCGCGACCTCGGGCCTTATCTCCGGGTCAGGGTTTGCCATGGCAAAGACTATAGGATCTCTGGCCATCACATCTAGGTGCTCGACCGTCAGCGCCCCAGGCACCGAGAGCCCCAGGAAGAGGTGTGCATCAACTACGGCCTCCGAGAGGTCCTCAGTCAGTCCCTCGGGGTTGGTGTTTTCGGCGTACCAGCGCTTCGTGGGATTAAGATCCTCGCGCCCCTCGTGGACGATGCCCTTCGAGTCACAGCCGATTATGTTCCTTGCCCCGGCGGAGAGCAGGATCTTCGTGCAAGCCACACCCGATGCCCCGATCCCGTTGACGACCACCTTAAGGTCCTCCATCTCCTTGTCGACGATCTTCAGCGAGTTTATGAGCGCCGCCAGGGCCACAACCGCTGTGCCGTGCTGGTCATCGTGGAAAACGGGTATCTCGAGCTCCTCCTTGAGCCTCTCCTCGATCTCGAAGCACCTCGGGGCGGAGATGTCCTCAAGGTTTATCCCGCCGAACCCGGGCGACATGCCCTTGACTATCTCCACTATCTCGTCAGTGTCTTTGGTGTCCAGGCATATAGGGTAGGCGTCCACGCCTGCGAACTCCTTGAAGAGCATAACCTTTCCCTCCATCACCGGCATCGCTGCCTCGGGGCCTATGTCCCCCAAACCTAACACCGCCGTACCGTCGGAGACCACCGCCACGTTGTTTCGCTTGATGGTAAGGTTGAAGGCACGCTCGGGCTCCTTCGCGATGGCGCGGCAAACCCTCGCAACCCCCGGCGTGTAGGCCATGGAGAGGTCATCGCGTGTCCGCACCGGCGTCTTGGACCTCACTTCTATCTTGCCCCCGAGGTGGAAAAGGAACGTCCTGTCGGAGAAGTCGGTAACCTGGACCTCCGGGAGCGCGTCGATGGCATCGGCTATCTGGCGGCCGTGCTGGGAGTCGCGGGCATCCACGGTGATGTCCCGAGTGCTCCGCTCCCCACCGATCCGGACAATGTCCACCGCCCCTACGATACCTTCAGCTTCCCCCACAGCCGTCAGGATCTTGCCGAGCGAGCCCGGCCGGTGCGGGAACTCAACCCTGAGGGTCACGCTGTAGCTTGCGCTCGGAGCCGATTCCATAGTATCCATAGTAGTGTAGAGGCTTCCCCTCTTTACCCTGTTACCTTTCTTCCTCGTGGTCTGCTCAGCGCAGCCAAGAGGCAGTTTAACGTGACCCAGGACTCGGCGCAGATCCCCGGAGGACTCTCTTGTGTGGGGATGTACTTAGAAGAGTCAACGACCCGCTAGCCACCGACATCCCACCCAACATGTTCGTCACCTGCTTCTACGCCATCCTCGACCCAAACAGCGGCAGCTTGAGGTACGCCAACGCCGGCCATGACCTACCTTACCTACGCCGCTGTAGTG
>JALZEL010000040.1 GCA_030862075.1 Actinomycetota bacterium
GCAAGAGGATGATGGAGGACATCGCGATCCTCACCGGCGGCGAGGTCATAACCGAGGAGCTGGGCCTGAGGCTGGAGAATACGCAGCTCGACCAGCTCGGTAGGGCCCGCAGGGTCGTGATCACCAAGGACAACACCACGATAGTGGATGGCTCCGGTGACGCCGAGGCGATCAAGGGCCGCATCAACCAGATCAAGGCCGAGCTGGAGACGACCGACTCGGACTTCGACCGCGAGAAGCTTCAGGAGCGGCTCGCCAAGCTGGCCGGCGGCGTCGCCGTCATCAAGGTTGGTGCCGCGACCGAGACAGAGCTCAAGGAGAAGAAGCACCGGGTGGAGGACGCTTTGAGCGCAACCCGCGCCGCTTTGGAAGAGGGCATCGTGACGGGCGGCGGTGTGGCGCTCTTGCACGCCCAGGAGCCCGTGGCCGACCTGCTCGACTCCCTGGACGGGGACGAGAAGACCGGGGCCAGGATCGTGCACCGAGCCCTGGAGGAGCCGATAAGGCAGATCGCCGAGAACTCCGGGGCCGACGGCTCGATAGTGGTGAACAACGTCCGCTCGCAGGCCGATTCGGTGGGCTTCAACGCCCTGAGCGGCGAGTACGAGGACCTGGTTTCCGCGGGGATCATAGACCCTGCGATGGTCACGAGGAGTGCGTTGCAGAACGCGGCCTCCATAGGCAGCCTCATCGTCACCACCGACGTGGTGGTGGCCGAGCCCGAGGAGGAGGCTCCCGCGATGCCCGGCGGCGGCATGGGCGGCATGATGTAAGGTTCCTCCCAGAGGAATCCATCGGGGCGGAGCCTTAGTAGGCGCCGCCCTTTGTTTTTAGAACTATTAAGATATTTTGTTTCGAGCGACCGGGAACGGGTACGTATTGTCGCAACGTGGAAGCAAAGAAGGAGGTTATGTCGTGAGGGGCAACCAACTGGTTACCATTTTGGTGGTAGCCATCCTAGTCATCGTGTTGATTTATTTGCTCATGGTGGTCTTCTAAACCTCGCACAGCTTCTACGAAGTTTTGCGCTTTTCGAAAGGAGTTAAGGAAGGTGCCACAAGGTATCGTCGGGCTTATAGTAGTGGTGGTCGTGGTCATAGTAGTGCTAGCTCTGTTAGGCGTCATATCTCTCTAGACGTTCTCTGAGTCTTTTGGCCGTCTTGACCTGACGGGCGTCGGGGGTGTAACCTAGCGCGGAGTTGCGGTATCTGAAAGATAATTAGCGTTGAATAAGCCCACAGGGGGAAGCCCTGTGGGCTTTTGCGCACCCGGTCGGAGAGCGACGAGAAAGGTGGCCCTCACTTCGCATGGACATTGAGATCGGCAAAGGCAAGATGGGCCGGCGGGCGTACGGGCTCGATGAGATCGCCATCGTCCCAAGTCGCCGGACCCGTGACCCGCAGGACATAGACATCTCCTGGTCTTTGGGGGATCTGCACCTGGATCTCCCGTGCTTGGCGAGCGCCCTCGACGCCGCCGTAGACCCCAAAACGGCCGGTATCGTCGGGCGTTTGGGCGGCCTCGCCGTCCTCAACCTCGAAGGTATCCAGACGCGCTACGAGGACCCGGGATCCGTCTTCGAGGAGATAGCGAGCCTCCCGGAGACGAAGGCCACGCGCGTGATGCAAGAGATCTACGCGGAGCCCCTGAAAGAGGAGCTGATCTTCCGCCGCATCCAGGAGATAAAGGATCAGGGCGTAATCGCAGCCGCCTCCCTCACCCCCCAAAGGGTAGAGCGCTACCACCGGGCCGCCATAGAGGCCGGCCTCGACGTGCTCGTGATCCAGGGCACGGTCGTCTCCGCCGAGCACGTCTCCAAGACCGTCGAACCCCTAAACCTCATGGAGTTCGTCCCGTCCCTGAACGTGCCCGTCATCGTCGGCGGCTGCGCGAGCTACTCGACCGCTCTGCACCTCATGCGCACCGGGGCGGTGGGCGTTCTCGTCGGAGTGGGTCCAGGCCGCATCTGCACCACGCGCGGGGTCCTCGGTACCGGGGTCCCGCAGGCGACCGCCATCGCCGATGCCGCGGCAGCACGGATGCGCCACTATCTGGAGACGGGCGAGTATGTCAACGTCATAGCCGACGGCGGGATGCGCACCGGTGGGGACGTCGCTAAGGCCGTGGCCTGCGGGGCCGACGCCGTGATGCTCGGGAGCGCATTCGCGAAGGCCGAAGAAGCCCCTGGACGAGGCTACTCGTGGGGAATGGCGACCTTCCACCCGACACTCCCCCGGGGGACGCGCATACAAACAAAGACCGTCGGGACTTTAGAAGAGATACTGGTCGGCCCCGCTCACGAAAACGACGGGACCCGGAACCTCATGGGAGCCTTGAGAACCAGCATGGCGACTACCGGCTACCAGAACATCAAGGAGTTCCAGAAAGCTGAGGTCGTGTACGCCCCGTCGTTCGCCACGGAGGGCAAGCTCGAGCAGCGCTCCCAGGGCGTCGGCCAAGGCTCCTCTGGGATGGGGTAGCGCCCTTGATCGTCGTCCTCGATTTCGGCGGACAGTACGCGCAGCTAATCGCCCGCCGCATCCGCGAGGCACGCGTCTACTCGGAGCTCATCCCCTACGATACGCCCGTTGAAGAGATCATGGCCCGCGAGCCGAAGGGTATCATCCTCTCCGGCGGGCCGAACAGCGTCTACGGGGAAAGGGCCCCTCAAGTAGACGAGAGGCTCTTCGATCTCGGCGTACCGTCTTTGGGCATCTGCTACGGGATGCAGCTCATGGCGCTTTCTTTGGGAGGAAAAGTCGGGGCCACGCAGATAAGGGAATACGGCCGCTCGGATCTACGAATCAAGGAACACGGGCTGCTCTTCGCGGGCACCCCCGACGAGCAGGTGGCGTGGACGAGCCACGGCGACGCCGTCTTCGCCCCCCCGGAGGGCTTCACGGTTACGGCCGAGACTCCTTCCGTCCCGATCATCGCCTTCGAGGAGCCGGAGAAGGGCTTCTTCGGGGTGCAGTTCCACCCGGAGGTGAGGAACACCGAGTACGGGATGGAGATGCTCAAAAACTTCCTCTTCGAGGTCTGCGGTTGCGCGCCGAACTGGACGCCGGTCAACATCATTACTGACGCGGTCGAGAAGATAAGGGAGCAGGTCGGGGACGCCAAAGCGATCTGCGGTCTGTCGGGAGGCGTGGACTCGGCGACGGCGGCGATGCTGGTCCACAGGGCCATAGGCGATAACCTGACGTGCGTCTTCGTGGATCACGGGCTCCTGAGACAAAACGAGGCCAAGCAGGTCGTCGAGGCCTTTGGGAAGAACTCGGACGTGCCCCTGGTCCACGTCGAAGCCCAGGAGCGCTTCCTGAACAAGCTCTCGGGTGTCACCAACCCGGAGGCGAAGCGCAAGCTGATCGGCGAAGAGTTTATCCGCACCTTTGAGGAGGAGGCGGGCAAGATAGCGGAGAACGCGAAGTTCCTCGTGCAGGGCACGCTCTACTCGGACGTGATCGAGAGCGGCACCCGCGACGCTGCCCGCATCAAGAGCCACCACAACGTAGGAGGCTTGCCGGAGGTGATGGACCTAGACCTCGTCGAACCTCTTCGCAATCTCTTCAAAGACGAGGTTCGCGTCGTGGCGGCCGAGCTCGGAATGCCCGAGAGGATGGCGTGGCGCCAACCGTTCCCGGGACCGGGGCTAGCCATCAGGGTCATCGGTGACGTCACGGCCGAGCGGTTGGAGATCCTGCGCAAGGCCGACTTCGTGCTGCAGGACGAGATCCGGAACGCAGGCTTCTACCAGCAGCTCTGGCAGAGCTTTGCCGTGCTGCCGACGATACACTCCGTGGGCGTCATGGGCGATGCGAGGACCTACGAGTACCCTATCGTCATCCGGGCCGTCACCTCGGACGATGCCATGACCGCCGACTGGGCACGGTTACCCTACGATCTCCTGGAGCGCATCAGTAACCGGATCATAAACGAGGTCCCCAGCGTGAACCGGGTGGCCCTGGACATAACCAGCAAGCCGCCGGGCACCATCGAGTGGGAGTGAGCGAGACGTAGAATCCCCTCGCCGCTCCGCGTCCGAGTGGCCTCCAGGTATACCTTGATTTGACCCAGAGTTTCCTTTCTTTTAACCCAACGGAGCACGCCTACTGCTAGCATGGCCGGCGTGCGCGTGGGGAAGGATAAGCGAGAGGACGGCGGCATATAGAGGCGCCACGTGCAGCGCCAGCACCTTCTTTTCCTGGCGTTTATCACGCCCAACTTCTTGCTCTTGGGCGTCTTCACGTACTGGCATGATCTACCAGTCCTACCTGAGCCCTCCTTCGCATCCTTTAACGAAGGTGACCAGAAAGTGCAACAGAAACACTAACCATCATTTACGCGAGTGAAACCATAGGCACATGACTGTCGCCCATAGTCCCGCCTTGAAAGTTTTGCGTCGGAGGCGCCGGGGCCGTTTGCGAACCTGGGGCCGTCCAGCGTGAGAACCAGAAAGGAGAGGATGGGTTGAGTACAGCTGCGCGTCTGAGGTGACTGATAGGATCGCTTCTCCTGTCCCTGGCCGTGGTCATGACTGGTGCCTGCCAGGGTGGTGACGAGAAGGAGAAGAAGGAAGAAGAGAAGAAGTGAGGAAAGCGGTGCCGGCGAGCCTTCGAGCCGTTTCGCCGCCACCGGCGACTCCAGCATTGTGCGACCAACACCCCGGGCGCGGCCGAAATGCTTGGCCGCGCCCCGGTTGCTAGGAGGCCATGTAACACAGATTTAAAGCGGCGTTTACACGGGTGAAACTAAAGTAAGAGGGCTTTGCCCTATGATCGTACCCAGGACGAAGAGCGGACAGTCTTCGTGTTTTCCGGTAGGAGCTCGTTCACTCGCGAGACGAATCATATAGCGTCGAGAGGAGAAAATGATTTGAGCAGAGCTGCGCGTTTGAGTCTGTTAACCGGGGTGCTTCTCTTGACCCTGGCCTTGGTCTTGGCCGGCTGCGGCGGCGGAGGCGGCGGGGGACAGAAGGAAGAAGAGAAGACGGAGGATGCCAAAGCGGCCGGTGGTGGCGGTGAAGCGGGCCAGATCGCCGTCGAGGGTTCTAGCACCGTCCTCCCGATCACTCAAGCGGCGGCCGAGGCGTTTAACCAGCAGAACCCGGACGTCCGGATCACCGTCGGCGGCGCAGGTACCGGCGACGGCTTCGAGGCGTTCTGTAATGGGGATACCCAAATCTCC
>JALZEL010000041.1 GCA_030862075.1 Actinomycetota bacterium
ACGTCGCCGAGCGTCTTGTGCTCCCCCTGCTGACGCTGACCTTGGTGAGGGCTGGCTGGCTCTTCCTGGTGGCGAGGTCCTCGCTCGCGGGCGAGCTCTCCGAGGACTACATACTCATGGCCGAGGCAAAGGGCCTACCTCGACGCCGGGTAGTGCTCAGGCACGGGGTCCGCAACGCCCTCCTCCCCCTAGTGACCGCCGTGGCGGTGGAGGCGGGCACCCTCGTGGGAGGAGCGACGGTGGTCGAGACCGTATTCTCTTACCCCGGCTTGGGGCGGCTGATCTACGAGAGCGTCTTGAGTCGGGACTATACTGTACTGCAGGGAGCGTTCCTGCTGCTGGCGGTGGGGGTTATCGCGGCCAACCTCTTGGCCGACCTTCTCTACCCACTTATAGACCCCCGGGTAAGGACGGAGGGAGCCCGATGAGCGGGGCTAAGCTGGGGCGCGTAGGAGCGACGATCCTTGTACTTTTCGTGATCGCCGCGGTCTTTGCCCCGGTGTTTGCCCCCTACGATCCCACGGTACGCACCGCCGAGCCCTTCGCGGCACCATCGCTCGCCCACCCCTTAGGTGCGAACGACGTGGGCCAGGATATCTTGAGCGAGCTCCTCTTTGCCAGCAGGATTTCGCTTACGGTCGGCATCGTCACCGCGTGTCTGGCCACGGTTCTGGGAGTAACGATCGGGGTTGTCAGCGGATACCTCAGAGGTCCTGTAGACGGCGTGCTAATGCGGGGCGTGGACGTGATCCTCTCTCTGCCCTTCCTGCCGCTCATGATCGTGCTGGCGGCGTTCCTCGGGCAGAACACCACCAACCTGATACTGGTGATAGGCTTGCTGATCTGGGCTCGCCCGGCCCGGCTGCTTCGCTCCCAGGTACTTTCGGTGCGGGAGAGCGGGCACGTACAGGCAGCTCGGGCGATGGGCGCTACCCACAGTTACATAATGCTCCGTCACATACTGCCCAGGATCACGCCGCTGGTCGCGGCGCAGTTCGTCCGTACGGCGAACGTCTCTATAATGCTCGAGGCCTCTCTGGCCTTTCTCGGCCTCAGCGACCCGTTCCAGAAGAGCTGGGGCGCCATTCTGTTCTACGCTAACGCCCGCTCGGCCTTCCTCACCGACGCCTGGCTCTGGTGGGTGCTGCCGCCGGGGCTATGCATCGCGGCGGTAGTAGTCAGCTTCGCGTTCCTGGGCTTCGCTATAGAGGAGCGAGTAGATCCACGCCTGCGCTCCAACCTGCCGGCGAGCGATTCCTTGAAAGATGAGGAGATACCGACGCCTGTCGGAGGGGGCGCACTCCGATGAGCGCGCTCCTCGAGGTTAGCGGTTTGAGTACCGTGTATCACACCCCCGAGGGCCCGGTCCGGGCTGTAGACGGCGTGGATCTTGCCGTAGGACAAGGAGAGATCCTCGGGGTCGTTGGCGAGTCTGGCTCCGGTAAAACCACGCTTGTAATATCCCTGATGCGCCTTATAAAGCCCCCCGGACAGATACTCGAGGCCAGCGAGGTGCTACTGGACGGTGAAGACCTCTTCCGCCTCCCCCGCTCGGAGATGGCCTCACGTCGGGGCAGAGACCTGGCCCTGATCCCTCAGAGCGCCATGCACGCCCTGAACCCGGTGATCCAGGTCGACCGGCAGGTCGCCGAAGCGATCACCGCACATGATGGTGCAGTCGACAGTAGGGCCGCCCTACGTACGGCTCGAGAGAGGCTGCAGGAGGTCGGCATCCCACCTGAGCGCTGCCACGCCTATCCTCATGAACTTAGCGGCGGTATGAGGCAGCGGTGCGTGATAGCAATGGCCGTCGCCAACGAGCCGAAGCTAGTTATCGCCGATGAGCCGGTCTCCGGGCTCGACGTCATCGTGCAAGCTCGCATCATGCGCTTGATCTCGGATCTCAAGGAAAGCCGGGGCCTCTCCATGATACTGGTCTCCCATGACTTACCGATGGTAGCCAGGATCTGTGACCGCATCGCAGTGATGTACGCCGGAAGGATCGTCGAGGTAGGCGAGGCACGAACTGTATTCAAGAACCCTCTGCACCCGTACACCAGGGCCCTAGTACAAGCTATCCCCCGGGTACACGATCCCAGGCAGACCCTACGGTCCATTCCAGGCCATCCTCCGGACCTGAACCGCCTGCCACCCGGATGCAATTTCGAACCCCGCTGCCCCGCAGCCTTCGCCGATTGCCAGGGAGTTGACCCCTCGCTGGAGGAGGTGAGGTCTGGCAGGAAGGTAGCCTGTCTGCTCTACCATAAAGATGAACGGAAGTAGAAGCTTGACCAGCAGCCCAAGATCCGGTGCTCCGCTGCTCGAGGTGAGGAACCTAGACGTTCGTTTCGGGGCTCGCGGGCGATCGGGGGAGGTTGCGGCCGTGCGTGGGGTGAGCTTCACTATCGCTCCGGGCAAGATTCTCGGGCTCATCGGCGAGAGTGGATCAGGCAAGACCACCGTGGCACGCACCGTGATGGGGCTGGTTCGGTCCGCCACGGGAAGTGTTCGCTTCGAGGGCAGAGAGATCCTCGGACTCTCCGAGCGGGAGCTGCGAAAGGTCCGGCGTCGCCTCCACCTCGTATTTCAGGACCCCTATGACTCCCTTCATCCAGGTATGCGGGTGCGTGAGATCGTCGAAGAGGCCATGAAGATCCACGGTATCGGAGAGCGCGCCAGCAGAAGGGCAGCGGTCTCCAACGCCCTAGAGGATGTAGGCCTTACCCCGAGCTCCCGCTTTACCGAGCGTTATCCGCACCAACTCTCCGGAGGGCAACGACAGCGGGTCGCGATCGCCCGGGCGATGGTGCTCGACCCCGCCCTTGTGCTAGCCGACGAGCCGACTTCGATGCTAGATCTCTCCCTGCGCTCTGAGATATTAGAGATACTCAAGAGACACCGGGACACGCGTGGTACTGGATATCTGTTCATAACCCACGACCTCGCCCTAGCCGGCTACCTTTGCGACCGTATCGCGGTGATGTTCAGGGGCAAGCTGGTCGAGTTAGGACCTACAGAGACCGTGATCACAAACCCTCTGCACCCCTACACGAAGATGCTCCTGCAGGCCGTAGAGGAGCTTGCACCCCCGGAGCCACACAAGCCGGAAGACTATCAGGCGAGCGATCATGGCATTAAAATGGAAGAAAGTTATGCTACCATCATTCCCGAGTTGAGAGAAGTAGCTCCGGACCATTACGTAGCCCACCCCCCTAACAGGCAAGCTACACCGGATCAAGCTGTACCCGATAAGGAGGATTAGAGTGCAACGTAGAAGGCTGGTCTTTTTTGCAGGACTCGACCCGGCCATCAGCACCCGCCCGTCATACATGGCCTACCACTTCGCCTCTGTGGCACACCGGTCCGGCCTGGAGGCCGAAGTGAGGCTGGCGGGAGATGCGGTAGATATCCTGAAAGAAGGAGGGGTTCCGGACCCCGGATCTAACAAGCGCCTGCTCAACTACATGAACCAGGCCGTGGCGAGCGGCCTCTTCGTCTCGGTCTGACCGCGGTGCGTGGACGCCCGTGCGGTGTCCGATGACGATATCCGCCGGTGGGGAGCGGTGCGCCGGAAGTTGGGCGATATCCTAACCGAGGTGGCCGAGGGAAGCTCAGAGTTGGTCTATCTAGGGTAGGGCTTTCCAAGCGAGGCTCGAGGGCGCTGATCTTCGCGGTACAGGTGAGCAGGCTCGTCGCTGGGCACCGCGTAATCGTGGGGCGAACACCACGCTTTTGGCGAGCAGGAGCACCGAGGGGATGGGCGAGTGTGTGGTGGACAGAAACTCCAGCGCGCCAGTCAGGATTCGAGGCATACGTCGCGCAGGTTCTCGCCCCGCGCCTGAAACACGGGCAGGTTTCCAGCACGACAACCTGCCCGCTCGTAAGGGAGAACGAGCCAAAGAACTTCTCGACGAGAAGAACTGCGAGCTGCTGTACCTACCACCTTACTAGCCGGACCTCAATACAATCGAGGAGGCCTTCTCGAGGATCGAGGTCCTCATGCGCCAAGCCGAAGGCCCCACCGGTGAAGCCCTAATCGAGGCTTTGGGAGTGGCAATTTCGGCGGTTGCTGCTCAGGACGCCCGAGGTTACATCGAGCACTGCGGGTACGGAACATCTGCTCAACTCAATTTTTTCTTCTGTAGTTAACTCGCCATCAACTTGAGCCATGTACAGCGGCTTACAGTAACTATTGACCTGCATCGCAGTGTTGGCGCTTAGATGCTTGCTCGGAAAACCTGCGCAAGAAGGTGGTGGAGCCGCTCCTCCTCGGCATGCACCCGCCCAACTAAAAGCCCACCAACGTCAACGCTCTACCCTCCCCACAGGACGTCGAAGGCGCGCCGGAGCTGAGCGTCCTTCGCGAAGATCTCCTCTCTAGAGAGGCCCCTGCCTTCGGCCGGGGTAGGCGCCCCCTGGCCTTCTTCGGGCCTCCCCTGGACGTCCGGCGCGACGCCGGTATCCTGGATGGAGGCCCCGCTGGCGGTCAGCCACTCGTCGGTGGCCAAACTAACGGCTGAGCCGTCGCCCAAGGAGTACTGGCGGACCACGGTCCCGAGGCCAAAGGTCGTCTCGCCGACCACCATCGCACGGTTGTTGTCCTTGAGCGCCCCGGCCACGATCTCGGCGCTCGAGCCCGAACCTCCGTCCACCAGGACAACCAAGGGAGCGTCCGAGGGCTCGTTGCCCTCGGGGACGAGCCTCTCCTCCTCCCCGCCGTCGGCGTCCCGTTGGACGTAGATCACGCTTCCGGCCGGCAGGAACCGCGCGGCCACCCCCTCGGCTTCTTCCACGTATCCCCCCGTGTTGTCCCGGAGGTCCAGCACGAAGCGCTCCGCCCCGGCCTGTACGGCCTCCGTGATCGCCTCGTCGAGCCCCTCGGCGCTGTCCTCCGAGAACGACGCCAGCCTGAGGTGAGCCGTGCCCGTGCCGGGGACGAGGTTCCAAGAGGCGGGCTGTACGTCGAACTCGGAGCTCTCGAGGGAAAACCCGCGCTGCTCCCCGTACCGGAGCACGGTCAGCCTCATCCGGCTTCCCTCCGGACCCCTAACCCTTTCGGCGATCTCCCCAAAGTCCTCCTCCTGCACGCTCTCGCCGTCCACCGCGACCAGAATGTCCCCAGGCTCGATCCCCGCCTCCCGGGCTGGGGAGCCGTCCATGACGGAGGAGACGACGACCTTGCCTTCCCTTACCTGGAGCTTGACCCCGACCCCGACTTCCCTGTTGGAGGAGCCCTTGTTGACGTACTCGGCATCCTCGGGGGTCAGAAAGCCTGTGTGCCTCTCGTCACCCAAAGAGTCGAGCATCCCCCTTATAGCCTCGTAGGTCAGCTCCTTGGGTTCGAGAGCCCCCCGGTGCAGGTAGTTCTCCCTGACCACCTTCAATGCCTCGGCGTACAGGGCCACGTTCTCGTCGTCCTCTTGGGAGAAGCCAGCCGGGACCGCGCTCTCTTGGTCCTCGGCGGGGACGCCCGGCGGACTCTGGGAGCGTCCATACAGGTACGCCCCGAGAACGAGCGTGAGCACCGCAAGAAGGAGGACCGCACGCCGAACCGGCGTGCGGTACCGAGCCGCCTCGGTAGCTATCCCTTTTCGCACGCCAGCAATTCTACTACCTGCAGGCCCTTCGACCGCCGTCGGCGACGGTCTGATTCACTCGTCAGCCCCATTCTTTGTACACCTAAGGCGGTGATCGTAGGAATCAGCCCAGTGGACGCGAGTTTCCGAGAATCATTGTCCCTGATGTGATCACGGTACCAGGGGCACTCGCACCTCTTCGAGCACTGCACCTACCACACACCGGTTCAATCGTTATGACCGCCGCTATAAACGACCTGGCTTGTCTAACTTTGCTGTCTTCTAACTGCAAAATGATCAAGGCAAGTTCACCGACCTCTTCCTTGCCGTTGTGAAAACCTTCTTCCCGGAATACGTCGACTAGTAA
>JALZEL010000046.1 GCA_030862075.1 Actinomycetota bacterium
TGAGGTACAGGATGTACTCGACGTCTATGCCGCCAGAGGCGAAGATCTTGACGTGCTCGAAGCCGTTGCGGTCGAGCTCCCAGCGGCACTCACTTATGAGGTCCCTGAAGTCGCCGCGGCGGTTGCCAGGAGTGTCGAACCGGACGGCGTAGATGTGATCGGGAATAGCTCGAGCGGCGATGAGGGCTCCGAATTTCTCGTCGTCGAAGGTGTCTATGAGGATGGTGCGTGGCACGTCTTCGGAGATGACCTCGTCGAACGCTTTGGCGGCTTCGGCGGTCGAGCCCAGGACCAGGGCTAGCGCATGAGGGAGGGTGCCGGTGGCGGGAATGCCGATGCGTTCGGCGCCCAAAGCGCCGGCCACGCCGTCGCAGCCGCCGAGGTAGGCGGCGCGCTCGATCATAGGCATGATCGCCGGGTGCATCCTTCTCGCCCCGAACGAGATGACCTGCTTCTCACCCGCTGCCAGCTTGCACCGCGCTGCCCCGGTGGCCACCCCCGAAGCCTGGCAGAGGAAGCCTAAGATGGCCGTCTCGTGTGCGGCAAAGGCTCCATAGGGTCCTGAGATGGTGAGGATAGGCTCGTTGGGGCGGCAGATCGTGCCCTCCGGCACCGCCTGCGCATCAACGTCGGTCCCCTCTAGGAGCCCGGCCACCTCGTCGAGGCCGGCGACGACGAACCAATCGTCCTCGTCGGAGGTCTTGTACGCGACCTCTATGTGGACCGGCGTGTCTTCTAGCTCGCGGGCGCGCAAGACCTCCATAGTGCGGTGAAAGTAGACGTCCGCGACCGCGGCGGACCTGATCTCCTCCTCCGAGGCCGTGTTGAACCGCGGCAACCTCTCTGCCCTGGTCCCGTCCGCACCTTCATCGTGCAAAGCTCTATGCCCTTTCCGTTAGCCCTTCCTGAGGGGTATCATAGCTAAATGGAATCTACCGGGCATCTCTCCGAAGGAACGAGCTTCGCGGCCTCTGCAGGCACCCACTACGCTGCCGAGGCTGCCGCCGAGGTGTACCGGGCCGGAGGCAACGCCGCCGATGCCGCCGTCGCCGCCGCAGCTGCCGTTGCCGTCACGGAGCCTCTCCTGAGCAGCCTCGGCGGCGGCGGCTTCGCGCTCGTCCGACGACCGGAGGACGTAGGAGGCGCGAACGGAGGCCCCGGCGAGGCGGAGCTGATCGACTACTACGACTGCATGCCGGGGAAGGGCCTGCCGTCTTCGGCCTTCGGGGCCGGGGGGAGCCCGACGACCGTGATACTCAAGTACGGCGCGGGCGTGAAATCCATCGTCGGGGCCGCCTCCTGCGCCGTCCCCGGCTCTTTGCGCGGCTGGGAGCTCCTGCTCAAGCGGCACGGCAAGCTCACACTCCGCCAGACGCTCGCCCCGGCCATCAGGTTCGCCCGCGAGGGCTTCGAGCTCTGCAAGACTAGCGGCATGTGGTTTGCGGTTGCGGAAGAGGTCCTCAAGCTCACCGACGAGACTAGGAAGAACTTCTACACTGGGAACCGGGTTTATAGCATCGGTGAAGAGGTACGTTTCCCGGAGCTTGCCGACACCTTGGAGGCCGTAGGAGAAGAGGGGGCGGACTTGTTCTACGAGGGGGAGCTGGCGAAGAGGATCTCGTCTTACATCCTCGGCGAGGGCGGCATCATCACCGAAGAAGACCTCGCCACCTACGAGGCCATCGTCCGGGAGCCACTCTCCTTTGCCTACTCCGGTAAGACCGTCGACACTAACGGCCCGCCTTCCGCCGGAGGACCCACGCTCGCGCAGATGATGCGCGTGATCTCCGGGTACGACCTTGCCGCATTGCCCGATGCCGGCTACGCCAAGATCCTCGCCGGGGCCATGAAGTATGCCCTCGAGGACCGGGAGCGTTCCTACACGGAGATCTCCGAGAACGCCCTGGTCGCGGAGCGCCTGACGGGCGAGGAATACGTCGACGCCCAAAGGGCACGCATCTTCGGTTCTCCCAACACCACCCACCTCTCCTGCGTAGACGAGACCGGTCTCACCATCTCCATCACCGCGAGCATGGGCTACGGCTCGGGAATCGTAGTCCCCGGCACCGGTATCCCGATGAACAACGTCTTGGGCGAGCCGGAGCTGAACCCCAAGGGCTTCCACGCGCTAAAGCCCGGGAAGCGCCTGATCTCCAGCATGAGCCCGACGATCCTCTCCTCACCGGACGGCGAGCTCGTCTCTTTGGGCTCGCCCGGTGCCTCCCGCATCCCCACAGCCATCATGCAGACCCTCGTGAACGTGGTGGACTTCAAGCTTCCCTTAGAGACCGCCGTCCACGCGCCACGCTTTCACGCCGAAGGGAACCTCTTTGCTTACGAAGCCGGCGCCTGCAGGGCGGACCTCTCCGCCTACGAGCAGGTCCTCGCCTACGACGAACCCACAATGTTCTTCGGCGGGGTCAACGCCGTGCGTCGCACCCCGGAGGGCCTCTTCGAGGCCGCCGCGGACCCGCGCCGCTCCGGCGGCGTGGCCTTCGCTTAGCAGGAACCACGGGGCTACCTGCGGCAGAGGTCACCTTTCGCAACCGGGTGCTCCTCCGGGCAACCGCTGCCGGGCATGCGGGCATGGTACCCTCGGTGGGGCCCTCAGCCTCCAGGAGTAGGTCGCGATCTTCTTGCCGAGCGTCGTCCCGACTCGTGGTCTGCGAAATGGCCGTGTCTTGGCCGGCGGTGGCGCCGCAGTCTTCGTCGTCTATGACGTAGTCGGCCGATGCCGAGGCTTCTTAGATTACTTTTCTCCGGAACGCCGGGGACAAGAGGGCCAGGGTCGTGAAGATCTCTAGACGACCGAGCAGCATGCACGCCGTGAGCACCGCGCGTCCAAAAGCGTTCACCGCCTCGTAGCTCTCGGAGGCGCCGACCTGCCCCAACCCTGGCCTGACCACGTTCAGCGTGGCAACGACAGCCGTCGCCGAGGAGAATGGGTCGAGCTCTGGCTGGATGGCGACGAGGAAGGTGCCAAGAACGAAGATCGCGATCCAGGCCGCGAACAAGCCGAGGACGGCC
>JALZEL010000065.1 GCA_030862075.1 Actinomycetota bacterium
CCGCCGATCGCCGCCCCCTTGACGCGCGCCACGACCGGCTTTGGGCATCCATCCACCGCCTCGAACATCGCCGCGAGGTTCCGGGCGTCCTCCAGGTTCTCTTCGTAAGAGAAGTTGGCCGTGTCCCTCATGTACCCTATGTCCGCCCCGGCGCAGAAGAAGTCCCCCTCGCCCGTGAGGACGACTACCCGCACCTTATCGTCTTCCGCCAGCTCCTCCGCGCAGCGCCGGAGCTCCCCGATGAGCCCAGCGTTCAAGGCGTTGCGGGCGTCGGGGCGCGCGAGTGTCACCGTAGCAACCGCGTCCCCGCGCCCTACGCTCAGGTGTTCGTAGTTAGCCAAGCCTCTTCTCCTACATCCTGAATACGCCGTACTTGGTTTCTTCGAGCGGCGCGTTGGCCGCAGCCGAGAGGCCTAGAGCCAGGACCATCCGGGTGTCTATCGGGTCGATCACGCCGTCGTCCCAGAGCCTGGCGGTCGAGTGGTAGGGGTTGCCCTCCCGTTCGTACTTCTCGAAGATGGGCTCCTTGAACTCCTCGCGCTCCTCGTCGGTCATCTCCTTGCCCTCGCGCGCGAGGCCCTCCTCCCGCACGGTGAGCAAGACGTTCGCCGCCTGCTCCCCACCCATGACGCTTATCCTCGCGTTCGGCCACATGAAGAGGAGGCGCGGCGAGTAAGCCCGTCCGGCCATCCCGTAGTTTCCGGCCCCGAAGGAGCCGCCGATGATCACGGTGAACTTCGGGACGTTCGCGTTCGCAACGGCCATCACCATCTTGGCCCCGTTTTTGGCTATTCCCTCGTTCTCGTACTCCTTGCCGACCATGAAGCCCATAATGTTCTGCAAGAAGACGAGCGGGATGCCCCTGGAGCAACACAGCTCGATGAAGTGCGTCCCCTTCAAGGCGCTCTCGGAAAAGAGGATGCCGTTGTTGGCGAGGATGCCGACCGGCTGGCCCATGATGCGAGCGAAGCCGCACACCAACGTCTCGCCGTAGAGTGGTTTGAACTCATGCATCCGGCTTGCGTCCACGATGCGGGCGATGACCTCGCGCACGTCGTAGCTCTGGCGGGGGTCCTGTGGGACGATACCGTAGAGCTCCTCCGGGTCGTAGAGGGGCTCCTCGGGCTCGGTTAAAGTCCACGGCGTCCTTTTCTCCGCGTTCAGGTTCGCCACGATCTGGCGGGTGATCGCCGCGGCGTGCTCGTCGTTCTCGGCGAAGTGGTCGGCGACGCCCGAAGCGCGGGTATGGACGTCGGCTCCACCCAGCTCCTCGGCCGAAACCTCCTCGCCGGTCGCGGCCTTCACCAGGGGCGGGCCGCCGAGGAAGATCGTGCCCTGCTCCTTGACGATCACCACCTCGTCGCTCATCGCTGGCACGTACGCCCCGCCCGCCGTGCAACTCCCCATGACGGCGGCGATCTGGGGTATGCCCTTGGCCGACATCCGCGCCTGGTTGTAGAAGATGCGCCCGAAGTGGTTCTTGTCCGGGAAGACCTCGTCCTGCAAGGGCAAGAAAGCCCCGCCCGAGTCGACCAGGTACACGCACGGCAGGTAGTTCTGCTCGGCGATCTCCTGGGCCCGGAGGTGCTTTTTGACCGTCACCGGGTAGTAGGTGCCCCCCTTGACGGTGGCGTCGTTCGCCACGATCATGACCTCTCGGCCCGAGACGCACCCGATGCCGGTGATGATACCCGCCGCCGGCACCTCGCCGTCGTACATCCCGAAGGCCGCCAGAGGCGAGAGCTCCAAGAACGCCGTACCCGGATCGAGGAGTAAGTCTATGCGGTCCCGGGCCGGCAGCTTGCCGCGCTCCTTGTGCCGTTCTTGGGCCTTCTTGCCGCCCCCGCGCTGGGCCTCGTTCACCCGGTCGCGCAGCTCTTCCAGTAGCCCTTCGTAGGCCTCGGCGTTAGCCTCAAAATTTGGGCTTTCCGACGAGACGAGGCTCTTTATGGTGCTCATGGACCCTCCGTCAGGTGGCCACAGATACCGGCCTTCATGACCTGCCCTGGCAACTCGTGATCCAGCTGCTCCTCGAGCAACTGGGCGCAGCCGATGAGAGCTTCCAGGTCTACTCCGGTCTCTATCCCCATCTCGTGCAGCATGTGCACGAGATCCTCAGTCGATATATTCCCCGTGGCCCCCGTCGCGTAGGGGCTCCCTCCGAGGCCGCCCACGCTGGCGTCGATGCGGTCCACCCCGGCTTCGAGGGCGGCCAGGACGTTGGCTAGCCCCATCCCACGAGTGTTGTGGAAGTGCATCCGCAGGGGGACCTCTGGGAAGCGCTTCCGGTAGGCTTCAGAGAGTTCGCGTACCTGGGTGGGATAGGCCATCCCGGTGGTATCCCCGTACGTGATCTCCTCGGCGCCAAGTTCAATTAAGCGCCTGGAGAGCTCTAAAACCCTCTCCTGAGCCACCGGCCCCTCGTACGGGCAACCGAACGCCACCGAAAGGACCGCGACAAACGGCGTGTCGGCCCTCCGCACGATCTCCGCTATCTGGACAGATTGCTGGAGAGAATCCTCCACGCTCATCTTCACGTTGTTCTGGTTATAACTTTCGGTGGCCGCGAGGAAGACCTGTATCTCGTCGGCCCCGGCCTCCAAGGCCCGCTGCGCACCCTTCTCGTTCGGAACTATCGCCGAGTAGACGGTTCCCGGCCGTCGCTTCAGGTCCGCGAACACGTCCTCCGCATCGGCCAGAGGCGGGATAGCTTTGGGGTGGACGAAGGAGGTCGTTTCGATCTCACGCAGACCCGCGTCGGCTAGGCAGTCTATGAGGCGGAGCTTTTCTTCGGTAGAGAGTATAGCCTCCTCGGCCTGCAGGCCGTCGCGCGGGCCGACCTCTTTTACCTTGACACTGGCGGGAAGGTTGCTCATTGCTCCGCCACCTCCTCCCTCGCCTTCTCGGTGTCCACTTCACGCAGGAGGCTGCGGGCGATGATCTGACGGTTGATCTCGCTGGTCCCCTCGCCGATCTCGTTTATCTTCACCTTCCCCACTGCCGGCACCTCCCCATCGTACATCCCGAAGGCCGCCAGAGGCGAGAGCTCCAGAAAGGCCGTGTCCGGATCTGGGAGGCGAGCTATGCGATCCCGGACCCGCAGCAGCTTGCCGCGCTCCTCGTGTCGCTTCCTCGCCTTCTCGCCACCCCGCGCCGGGCTTCTTGCGTCCGGTCGCGCAACTCTTCTAAGAGTGCCTCGTAGGCCTCGGCGTTCCCTTTGAACTCCTCGCTCTCCCTGTCCACGAGGGTGCGGAGCTTGGTCATGCTCCCCCTTCTTTCTCGCAGAGAACGTTACGTTCGGTCTTCCCGTGGGTGTCTGCTCTTCGACGAGGTCCTCGCTTTCCTCGAAAGCATGTTATCCGCCACGCGCCACGAACGCCACCGAGCCGGGTGGCTCGCCGGGCCTGTCTCACCCGATCTCCGACGCCCGTCCCGCTACCTCCTCGAGCGCCCGCAAGGCCGAGGCCTGGTCCATGCCGGTGCTCCGAAGCAGGTCCACCGCCGCCGAGCGGATCTGGCCGACGAGCACGCTTATCGCCAGGTCGTGCCTCTCTCTTAGTATCTCGGTGGCACGCCAGGCGGCTTCGAGAGCATATCGGCGGGCCTCGTCGGGCGGGCCGGGTTCTTCGAGGAACGTCGCCAAAGCCCCCACCGCTCGGGCAAGGTTGCGCACAGCCTCCGGCAGTGGCGCAGGTATCGTATCGCCGCGCCTGATTGCGTTGGCGGTGCCCCGAGCTAGGACGCGCACGTTGATGACGGCGAGTTCCACCCTGAGGCCCGCGCTAGAGTAGAGATCGAGATGCTCCAGGGATCTGCGGCGGGTCGGGGAGAGCCGGGCGGTCTCGCGGCCGGCGGCGAGAGCCTCGTTGAGCACCTCCACCTTCTCATCGATCTCCCGGGACTTGAGCAGTGCACGCTCGGCCCGTTCAAGGTCGCTTCCTTCGAGGGCGGCGGCTATCTCGTCGAGCACCGCGACCAGCTCGTTGAAGATCGGGCGCGCGGCTCGTTCCACCAACCGGCGGGGGTTTATCGGGAACGCGTAGTTGATCGCCAGCGCAACCCCTCCCCCTATGAGCGCGCTCAAGAAGCGGTCGGGGGAGAACACGGCGTCCGGGGGCTGCAGCACGATCACCAGGATCGCCGAGATCGCCGCCTGGTTGACGAACAGGGTCCTCTCCGCGAAGAGCAAGGCCGCCGCCATCGCCAGGGCCACCACGACCGCGACCTGAACCGCCCCCACGCCGATGGCGAGCACCAGCAGGTCGGCCACCAGCAGCCCGATGGCAACCCCGAAAACCAACTCGACCGTGCGCCTCCCACGTTGCCCGAGCGTCAGGCCCAAGGAGATCACGGCCGCGATCGGGGCGAAGAACGGCTGCTCCTGGCCGAGCACGATCGCCGCCAGGAAGTACGCGACGCTCGCGGCCAGCGCCGTCTGGAGCACCGGCCAGGCGTTGGTCCGCAGACGGTCGGCCCCCGCGGCGAGGCGGAACCTACGGAACCCGTTCGCTCTCCGCATCGTGCCCACGCCTACCAGACCCGGCGGGACGCTCCATCGGCCGGCCCCGCTCCGGTAGGCGCGGGGCCTAAGCCCATGCCGGTACCGTCTCTTCCTGTTCGGAGAGGATCTCCAGTTCGTCCAAGGTGCCCAGCACAGCCCCGACCAGAACCCGGAAGTAGATCGGCCTGTATACAGGTTTGCGGCGGCTTCTCTACCCGTTGACGGTCGATGCTCTCGCGAAAACTCTTCTTCTCTCCTTCGGCCACTCTAGGTTTCCTTGCGCTAATCCATCAAAACCGGAGAGGTGTACAAAACGCACCGTCAGTGCGAACCTACCGGCGGCAGACACTCCACACGCCGAGGAGCGGAAGGCGCCACCGGGCTTACTGAGCCGCCATCTTTTCCTTCGCTTCTTGGGTGCTCTCGGCGAGAAGGCTGCGGGCGATGATCTGGCGGTTGATCTCGCTGGTCCCTTCGCCGATCTCGTTGATCTTCACCTGCCGCCAGTAGCGCGTGACGGCGCTCGTCTCCATGAAGCCCTCGCCACCGTGGATCTGGACCGCCTGATCCGCCGCTCTTTTAGCCGTCTCCGAGGCAAAGACCTTTGCCATGCTGCCCTCGCGCCCGAAGGGACGCCCGAGATCCTTCAACCACGCCGCCTTCATGACCGTGTTGCGCGCTAGCTCTATCTCCATCGCCATGTCCGCGAGCTTGAACTGTATAGCCTGGAACTCGGCTATGGCCTTGCCGAATTGGTGCCGCTCCTTGGCTCGTTGAAGCGCCTCGTCGAGACAAGCCTGTGCCAGCCCGACCGAGAGTGAAGCGACCGCGACCCTTCCCGCGTCGAGGATCTGGAGAAATTGCGCGAGGCCGCGGCCGCGCTCGCCGAGCAGGTTCTCCTCCGGCACCCGGCAATTTTCGAAGTATAAGGGGCGTTGATCGGAGGCGCGCCAGCCAGTCTTCTCATAGCCGGGTCCTCTAGTGTAGCCGGGCGTCTCCTGCGGGACGATGAGGGCGGTGAGCTCTGGTCCGCCGTTCTCACGCGTGCCGGTCCGGGCGATGGCCGTAACGCCGGCGGTGATGTCCGTGCCAGAGTTGGTGATCCACTTCTTAGAGCCGTTTACGACCCACTCGCCATCTATGAGCTCAGCCGTCGTCCTGGTGCCCCCAGCATCGGTGCCAGCCTCCTCTTCGGTTAACCCGAAAGCCCAGAGGCGCTCGCCAGTGGCGCATCTACTGAGAAACGTTTCTTTCTGCTCCCGCGTGCCGTAGTTGGCCAGGGGGGCGCAGCCCAGAGAGATGTGGGCCTCCATAGTGATGCCAACCGCCGTGTCCGCGCGGCTGATCTCCTCGAGCGCCATGTTGTAGGCGACGAAGTCGCCGCCGGAGCCGCCGTACTCCTGCGGCAGGCTCAGGCCCATCAGGCCCAGACGCGCCATCTCGGAGACGACGTCGTAGGGGAACTTCTGCTCGCGGTCCAGTTCGGCGGCGCGTGGACGCACCTCCTCCCGCGCGAAGTCGCGGGCGAGGTCCCGCCACCGCCGCTGCTCGCTCGTCGGATCGAAGTTCATCGCCCTCCCTCTCCCTCTTCGAGTGGCCCGCAAGCATGATAACAATCAGTCTACCCCCGCGCCGTCACCCCATGGAGTTCGCCCTAACCTCCCCCGCCACCGCCGCCGTCTCCGCCACCACCTCCGTCGAAGCCGCCGTCTCCTCCGCCGCCGTTATCGCCGTCGCCGTACCCTCCGGCCGAGCCCGCGGCTCCCCCGTAGAAGCTTCCCCGGCCAGCGCCACTCGGACGTGGGTCCCTCGTACGCGAAGCGATGAATCCCAGCGCGACGACGGCAGAGATCACGAGGATGACTATCCCAGGCGCTACGTAACCGAAGAACAGCAAGGCGACCCCGAACATGGCATCACCGCGCTCAGGCCAACACCCACGAAGACTCTGTTCACCCCGGCTGCCCTTCCACCAAACACCTCAACTTCGAAATAAGCAGCGATCATGGTTGCAGTTCGAGGGTCCGAAGCCGAGCGGCAAGCGGAGCATTCCAGCTTCGTCTCCGTGCTCTTGCTCTTAGAGACCTACCGGAGCGACCACTCCGGCAACCGAGCCAAAGAGCGCGACCTTATCGCCGAGAGCCAGGGTTCGGCGTTCAACCGGCTGGGACTACTCCTATGCCGTGTCTACTCCGGCCGGTTCGAGCTCGTAGCGTTCGACGGCGGCCTCGCGCAGTTTGTATTTCTGGATCTTGCCGCTCGCCGTCATCGGGTACTCCTCGACGAAATCCACGTACTCGGGGACCTTGTAGTGAGCTATGTTCTCGCGGCAGTACTCCTTGACGTCCTCTTCGGT
>JALZEL010000133.1 GCA_030862075.1 Actinomycetota bacterium
TGCGCCAGGTTTTGATCCGCCAGCCGCGTCCTTTGGCGGCCGCGCGCAAGCGGGCGTCGGGGTTGACGGCCACCGGGTTGCCGACGGCCTCGAGCATGGGGAGGTCCGAGATCGAGTCTGCGTAAGCGTAGGAGCGAGAGAGGTCTACACCCCTCCTCCTCGCGAAGGAGGCGAGCATCCTGGCGCGCGCTTCCCCCGCGACCGGCGCCCCCGAGAGCTCGCCCGTGTACGCGCCGTTCTCCTCCTCCAGGCGCGCCGTGAGCAAGTCATCGGCCAGGTCGTTGAAGGGTTCCAAGATAAAGTCCAGAGCGCCCGAGAGCAGCACGACGCGGTGCCCCTGCGCCTTGTGAGCCCTCAAAGTGGCGACTGCCTCGGGGTAGAGCCTCTTCAGCAAGTAGCTGGCGAAGCTCTCCTTGCCCAAAACGCGGGCGCGGGCAGGCTTCCAACCCTTGTAGTTCTTGTAGAAGGCACGGTTGAAGTGAGCGCGGCTGACCTTATCCAGGGCCCAGTAGAACGGGACGCGTCCGACGAGGGTCGCTGCCCACAAGGGTCGCAGGATCGCGGGCAGATCCCGTAACTTGAGCCACGCGTAGTGGGAGACCACGTTCGAGGCGACGAGCGTACCGTCGACGTCGAAGATCGCTGCGATCTCCCCCGCCGCCGCCTCCGAGACCTTGCGCCGCCTCTTGCGCCCTGGCTTGCGTGTTAGGGCCGGCAGGTGCGTCTCCTGGAGCCACGGTTTCCAGTCGACTTCGGCGATGTCGAACGGGAACTCATGCCGGTCTTCTTCGGGGAGGCTCTCATACAGATCGTGCGTGCGGGCCGAGGAGAAGGTGCTCTTCATGTTTGTGTAGGTCCCGTAGATGCGGCTGTAGTAGAAGCTCATCCTGGCGCGTTTCTCGGCGCGGGCCACGCGACCGCGCAGGTCCGTGGTCATGTGCCCTTCCGGCAAAATGGTTGCGAGCCTGCTGGCGAGCTTCAGGCCGAAGAGTTCGGCTCTGAGCCTCCCCTCTACCCGGCGGCGCCCCGGGAAGCTCCACTCGGGGAGGGGGACGGGGCGGCCCCCGGAATCGCGCAAAGGGTTCCTCAGGAAGTACTCCCGGACGTGCTCGTAGAACTCCCGGAGGCGCAGGGGGTTCCTCTCGCCGGAGGCGATTTGGTAAACCTCGGCACTTTCGGGGCGGCGGGAGAGACCTCGGGACACGGCGGCGATCCCGGCGTTCACCACGTGGTCCACCGGGACGAGGTCTATAGCGCTCTTCGGGTCGCCGGGGAACTCGCGCAAGATGCCCCTGGCGAAGGCCATGATTATGGGGTCGGCCATGCGAGAGCCCTGTATCCAACCCGGGTGCGGCTCGGTCACGCTGCTCTCGATGATCGCCGGACGCAAGATCACGACCGGCAAGTCCCCACGCTCCTCCAGCACCCGCCTCTCCGCCAACGACTTGGTGAACGTGTAGACGTCCTGCCAGCCCAAAGCGCGCGCCTGCTCGTTCCCGCGCTGGACAAGCCCGTCGCGCACCCAGGCCCGCCTGAGCTGATCCAACCTCTCAGCGACCTCGGCCTCCTCCCCCACCATCCCGAGCTCCCTCCTCGCCTCCGTCTCGAAGTGCCTGAGCAGCCCCCGTTCCCTCGAGGCCTCCTCGACCTCCCGCACCACCCCGTCGAGGCGGGCAATCTCCGTTTTAGGGTCGAGCCAGGTGCCGTTCGGCGAGTACCCGTCGGGCACCTCTTCCGGGATGAGCCCCTCCTTCGTCCCCGCCACGTACGCAGTCGAGACGTGCACGAATAGCGGCTTCTTCTCCCATCGCTTGGCGAGCGTGAGCAGGCCCAGAGTCCCCCGGACGTTCGAGTCCACCGCCGCGTCGAGCGGCGCGTCGAAGACGACGGAGGCGGCGGAGTGGATCACCACGTCCACCTCCCGCGAGAGCTCCGCCAGGTCCTCTTCCCCGAGCCCTAAACGTTCCGTGTGCACGTCTCCCTCCAGGACGCGCACCTTCTCGGCGACCCTTTCCTCAAAGGAACCTCCGAGCTTCTCACGCAGCTTAGCAAAGGCCGCAGAGCCCAGAACATCGCCCTCGAACCTCTCCCCCGCGCTCTTCTCCCGCGAGGGACGAACGAGCAGGTACAGACGCTTGAGAGACGGCAGGCTCCGGAGCATCTTCTCCACGAGCGCAGTACCCAAGAAACCGGTCCCACCCGTGACGAGCACGGCCTTGTCCTCGTAGGCTTCAGCCAACACGGGCGCCACCCTCTTCGGCGTCCTCCCCGATCTTGCGCTCCGTCCCCTTGACGAGAGCCCGCGCGTTCTCCCGGTGCCTCCACAAGACCAGCGCCCCCCCGATAACCGTGTACAAGACGTAAGGTGCCGGTTGCCCCGAGAGGAGGAAGACCACCGGGCTCACGAGCATTACCGCGATCGCCCCCAAAGACGTGTACTTGCTGACCAGCACCACCGCCCACCAGAACGCGAAGAGCGCGAGCCCCACCACCGGCACGAGCCCGATGCTCGTCCCCGCCCCAGTTGCGACCCCCTTGCCGCCCTTGAACCGCAGGAATACCGGCCAGCAGTGCCCGACGACCGCCGCCAGAGCGACCGCCGCAACGACCCACTCGTTCCCCGTAAGCAGGTGCGCCGCGACGACCGGCACGAGCCCCTTGAGCATGTCCCCGAGCATCGTGACCGCGGCGGCCTTCTTCCCGACCGAGCGCAGCACGTTCGCCATCCCGATGTTTCCGCTCCCGACCTGCCGGATGTCCACACCCCAAGCCCGTCCCACCAGAATACCCGTCGGGACGGAGCCCAGAACGTACCCACCGAGCACGAGAAGAGCATACAGCATAGCGCGGAAAGTATAGCCCAGCGGTGGGCCACCGGCAGGAATTCTAAGATCGAAAAAACGCCCGAGGATAAGAGGAAAAATGCCCGCGCACGAGGTGACCGTCTATACGTCTCCCGGCTGCCCAGTCTGACACGCAGAGATGGAGTTTTTATCTCAAAACAAGGTTGAAGAAACGGGATTAGTCGCCGTGCCACACTAGGTGATCAGGCCAATCGTCCGGTATAGGCGGTGGTGGTCCAAAAAAGCCGGTAATCCGCTGGAGGTGGCCATCTGCTGCAAGCTCTCCGAAGTCCAGTCCCCGCGATACCGACACGCCCTCTGGGTTAAGCAACACCCCCGGCCCCTGGCTTTTTGGGGAAGCCACGGAAGAAGATTTAACCTAAAGTTTTCCCGCGCTTAACACGCTCTTTAGCCCTTTACCGTATCCTGTGCCTCGGTGGGCAAGATGAAGAGGGAAAGGAAGTACCATAACGATACAGCAGGACACAGCAGCCGAGAACATCCTCGACCGTCTCAGCGACCTTAAGAACTACCCAGACCAAGCCCTAGCCCCCTACGAGGAGTTCACGCTCAGCGGGAAGACCTACTACTTCACCCCCGGCGGGTTCCTCTACCGCAAAGACCCAGGCTCAGAAGAAGTAGGGGGCTTTTTGTGCGGCTACCTCACCGATGAGGTCTGGCACTACAGGACCGACGACAGCTAGCTGTATAGAGAAGCCTTCTCTATATCGCGATCGGCAGGAGTCTCGCACAAGAGGCACCTGCGCTTTCGTCTGCTAGATGAAACCCTTAAGGTAGCTTCCCGTATTAGATTGTTAGACCGGGCTGGCACCTATTACCCCCCTCCTAAAAGCCCAGCCCGGCTCTTCTTTGTGCTCGTATGAGGGCCGAGGTTCCCGCCCTCTACTGAGGTTCCGGCCCTGTTGCCTCTAAACCTAAGGGGTTTGCTGGCTCCCTGTGAAGGGTAGTAACCTACCGCACAAAGAAAGGAGCGTGAGAACCTGATGGACGAGCGACAACAGCAGCAGGTAAA
>JALZEL010000157.1 GCA_030862075.1 Actinomycetota bacterium
CTACGAGGCCCGGCTGGCCGAGATCGACATGGCCGAGCCCCTCGACGGCCCGGCGCTGCGCACTTTGTGGGGGGACGGCGAGGAGAGTTGGTCATGAGCAGGGGTAAGACCTGGTTCGAGGTGTTGGTCGGGACAGACGCCCGTGAGGCTAAGCCCGCGTCCGTACTGTGCGCGGACGGCACCATCGGAGATGAGCGCGTGCGTTTTCTCGCCGTAGTTCCGAACCGGGAGGCAAAGTTTCCCAGGGCACGGGAGGGCGAGCTGGGGCTCGAAGAGGGCTGGGCGCTCGCCCGGCACGTGCGTGAGGCGGTGGCCAAAGACGGCGACAGCGACCGGCGCGCCCTCGTCGCCGTCGTCGACGTGCCCGGCCAGCCCTACGGATACCGCGAGGAGCTGCTGGGGCTCCACCTCGCGCTCGCATCTGCCGTCGACGCCTACGCCACTGCCCGATTGGCTGGGCACCCGGTCGTGGCACTCGTGGTCGGGCAGGCGATCTCCGGCGCCTTTCTTGCGCACGGCATGCAGGCCAACCGCGTCCTTGCGCTCGAAGATCCCGACGTTACCGTCCAGGTCATGTCCAAGCGCTCGACCGCCCGCGTCACCCAGCGCAGCGTAGACGAGCTGGACGAGATCGCCAAAGAAGTGCCCGCTACCGCTTACGATATAACCACCTTCGCCCGGCTCGGAGCGCTACACCGCCTCATCGAAGGGGTTGACGCCGACGAACCGGGCGCGGAGGATGTCGAGACGGTGCGCGACGCGCTCGCCGAGGCGATCTCTTCGGCGCGGCGCGATGGCTCTTCCGATTTGTCGGGTCGTCTTGCCTCTCCGGAGGCACACCAACACCGGAGCGCGAGCTTACGTATCCGGAAGCGTTTGGCCGAGGAGTGGAGCGGGTGAGGCCGCACGACCTGCTGCGCCTGGCCGATGGTGCCGGGATAAGCTACGATGGATCAGTCCCCGCCTGGGTGCCCGCGTCGCTGGCCCGGGCGCCCTGGGTCGTCGTACGCCGGGCCCGCATCCCGACCGCACTCATCCCGGTCGGGGTAAGGGGAAGCACCCGTGCCGAACGGCTTGCCGCCTTCTTGGCCCCAACCGCTGTGACGGCGCGAGTTACCCCGGAGGGCCTCGCCACCGTGCGGGCTTGGCGACAAACGCCAGCCACGCATTCTGCGGATGCTCTCCTGCGCGTCTTAGATACAGCTGAGGAGCTGTTCGCTTCCCAGAGCCTTGTCTGGGGCCCTACTGGCAGCGTGGGCTTCGAGCTAGCCACTGGCATCGCTACGGTGGGCCCGACCAGCGACCTCGACATAGTCGTCCGAGTGCCAGAGCCATGGCCTCCAGAGCGCGCGCGAGGGCTCGCGGACGCCCTTGCCCGGCTGCCGATGCGCGTTGACGTGCAGCTCGACACGTCCGCCGGGGCCGTGGCACTCACCGAGTATGCCCGCGGCGGCCGGGTCCTGTTGCGTACGCCGGACGGGCCGAAGCTGGTGCGCGATCCCTGGGAACGCAATCACGGCTGATCGGTAGATTGTGTGAGCGTCGCGTACTTGTTCCCCGGCCAGGGCTCGCAGCGTCCCTGCATGCTGCGCGAGCTTCCTGATCACCCGGCTGTTCGGGAAACACTCGCGGAGGCGAACAGGGTGCTCGGCCGGGAGGTGTTGGAGTTCAGCACCCCTGAGGCGCTCACCTCGACAGTCACCGTGCAACTCGCCCTGCTCGTCTCCGGCACGGCCACTGCCCGGGCGTTGGCCGCCGAGGAGGGCCGCCCGGACTTCGTTGCAGGCCACTCGGTCGGCGCTTTTGCCGCTGCGATGGTGGCTGGCACGCTCACCTTTTCGGACGCGCTGCGCCTGGTCGACTTGCGCGCCCACGCAATGAAGGCTGCTTACCCGGAAGGCTACTCTATGGGGGTAGTTGTGGGGCTCGACGAGAGGACCGTGTCCCGGCTTGTCGCCGAGGTTGATAGACCGGAAGCCCCGGTCCACACCGCCAACGTCAACGCCCCCTTGCAGGTGAGCGTCTCCGGTGCCGACGACGCCCTGGAGCAGCTCTTTGACCTGGCCCGCCGGAACGGGGCTCGGCACGCTGGGCACCTCGCCGTGCCCACCCCCTCGCACACGCCCCTGCTCGCCCCGGTCGCCGCCGAGCTCTCCCGAGCCCTCGCTGACGTTTCCCTTCATCCGCCCGCCATCCCCTATATAAGCAACGTCGGGGGTCGCGCGCTGCGGGACCAGGACGCGATACGCGATGATCTCGCCCGGAGTGTTCAGTGTCCGGTCCGCTGGCACGATGCCACGACACTACTCTACGAACTCGGCGTCCGCCTGTTTGTCGAGGTGCCGCCTGGCAACGTCCTCACCCGCCTTGCCGCTGACGCCTTCCCTGACGCTCGGTGCGTCTCCATAGACGAGAGTGGCCTTGACTCCGTGCTGCTGCTGATCCGCAGGACTCAGAACCGTACCCAGTGAGGTTCGATTTGGGGACTATACATTGATCCAGCGTCGATTCTTTCAACAAGATCAGGTCTTCTTGAAAACTCCGAACATAAAGGAGCATAAGAAAGGCTGGGCGATGCTTGCACACGTTTCCTCAACAACAGTGAACAATCACGGAGGTGTGGAAACTGACTCTGGATCAGTTAGTCCTGTTTCGAATTTAGGTCTGGCAGCTCTGCTAAACCTGCGATTTGCGGGTATAAGTCTCAGACATAGCATTGTGAAAAAGATCCGGAGGCTCCTAGTATAAGCTAACTACGCTTGGTGTATGTCCAGCACTCCGAAGGTTCCCGGAAGTTGGGCGCGTAGGAGAGGTGTCGATTGTTATTGCACTCGTCTTCCGGGGAAGCGGAGGTCTTGATGGTGGGGGCAAGCTTGGCCGGGCTCTGTGCTGCCTACAGCTGACCAGTACGACAGGGTACCAGGTGTGAAGCGCCAAGAGCAGGAACTAAAGGATGGTCGTCAGATGCCATTTGCAGGAGATTTAGGAGTGAGCCGCCCAGGACTCGAACCTGGAACCTAGAGATTAAGAGTCTCTTCCGACATAGTTCCAGCCGTTGCTGGAGGTTGCAGAAACCCCTTAAATAAGCCGATTTCCCGTGTCCTGCATTGCCAGAGATTTCCCATCGTTAACCCCGGTTAGTGTCAAACTAGTGTCAATTAGTCTCTCTGACGACCGCGAGGATTCGAGAAGTACACCAAGGGCCTATTCTGCGCAACCGTCTGTCTATAGCAAAGAGGATGCAATGGCAGCACGACTGACTCTATAGATCAGTTAGTCCTGGTTCGAATCTAGGTCCGGCAGCTCTCTATTTTCTGCATAAGGCGTACGAGCATAAGCGACTTGGCGTGAGGATTAGCCTCTCAGATCATTCAATCCAGTCCTCCTCAATGTGGGTTGGTCTAACATAGTCGGTAGATTATTAGTGTTCAAGCAGATGCTAGGCGTTCTCGAAAGTCTGTACGGAGAGCGGACCAAAACATTTCGCTCCTTTGAGTCGCCCCACACAGCAAAGCTATAATCTATTATATAAGAGTAACTGTTGCATTCTGAGAGGTGTTGAGCATGATCTGCCCCCGCTGCCAGGCCACCAGTCCAGAGGGTGCAAAGTTCTGTCTAAACTGCGGTGCGT
>JALZEL010000187.1 GCA_030862075.1 Actinomycetota bacterium
CGACAAGTCCTACATAGCGGTTGTTCTGGGCGCCGAAGACGCTGATCAGCGTTTCCAGGCTGCAAGGGAAATACTGGAGTACGGCTTTGTCCGTTACGAACTTCAACCGCTTGTGCAACAAGGCGACGTGTATGAGGGAGCGCCCTTGCCCTACCGGCGGGGAGAAACTGTGGTGCTAACCGCCACAGAAGAAGTAGCCGCACCCGTAGCCTCCAACTCCGAAGTCGAGCACCGAGTAACGACTGAAGAGCTGCCGCCTGAAGCAGAGCCTGGTCAGCGGCTCGGCGAGGTCGAAGTTTTCGTTGACGGGCAGAGCATTGGACGTAGCGCCCTGGTTGCAGAAGAGGGTTACGAAGAGGCTTCCCTGTGGGATAGGGCATGGTACTCAGTACGGGGGATAGCGGAGAGAGCTCTTGAAGTAGCCAGACAAGCTTTGGAGTAGATCCAGAGCTAAAGAGGGCTGAAGGGTCGCGAATGTTCACTCCCCGGCGCCCATCAACCTTCCTCCTGGCTCTCGAAGTTCTCAGAGTGGAAGACGGTTCCCGAGCTTCCTGCTCGAACCCTCCTCGAACCTACACGCTTCCCCGTGCGGCCCAGGTTACCTCCTTGCTCCCTCACCTACTCTCGTACCTCCTTCTCTCGCGAAGTCCTCTCTGACGGAGAGACACCCGTTCTCCTGGACCTCGCGAGGCCGGAGACCGCGGCGGGGAAGCAGCGCGCCATTTAGCCCTCGCCGTGCGGTCCTGACTCTAGCGGAGCCCGGAGAGGAGCCGCTGGGCCTCCTCGGCGACCTCCTCGTCGGCCATGACGTTGTAGTGGTCTGCCTCCATGCCGCCCACCGAGGAGAAGTCCCGCCTCCCCCCGGATGCCGCGTGGGAGATCAGGCCGATGATCGCCCCTATGATCGCCCCGAAGACGAGTCCATAGAGCACCAAAACCAACGCCGAGACCAGCGGATCGACCAGGCTGAACAACCCCAAGAAGAAGCCGAAGAAGGCCCCTATTACGGCCCCCGAACTAGCCCCTTGTAGAGCGGCCCGCCCATACCCCACACGCCCGGTCACCTGCTCGACGAACCGCAAGCCCTCGGCTACGATGGAGACCCGCTCCACCGCGAACCCCTCGTCGGAGAGGTAGTCCACGGCTCGCTGGGCCTCCGCGTACGAGCCGTAGGAACCTACGACTCGCCTCGGAGCTCGTTCCCCGATTCTGCGTTCCACGAACCTGTTCCTTCCGCTCGCTTTCGTTCGGCGTGATCTAATTTACCCGCCTCTCGGCAGAGTATGCTAAATCCCTTACACCTTTCGCTACATCATTGCGTGGGCATCTCGGGCCGTTCCGTCTTCACCAACTCGTACTAGTCCTTGTGGGCGAAGAGCTTGTTGTAGGCCATCCCGGCGCGGACCAGCTCCCCTTGCGCATCCTCTGTGCCAGTGGTCGCGAGGTTCCACCAGGCCTCGCTCGACGCCTCCTCGGCGGCGCCAACCTTTCGTCGAAACGGTGGATGAAATTTTTCAATCTCGGCAGGAGAGATGGCATAGTGTGCCTTCGGGCGCCGGGAGGGTCAGCGGCGGTCGCGCCAGGCGGCGCGGTTGCGGCGGGTGCCGAGGTAGATCACGGCGAGCAGCACGATCATGCCGACGGTGGCAAACTGCACGAGGCCCGTCGGGCCGCCCGAGCCCCCGACGACGAGCACCGCCACGAAGACGAGCGCGATGCCCGCCCACCCGGCGGACCGGTACGCTAGGTACGCCGCGACGAGACCGACGAGAGAGTACAGGATCGGCATGAACGGCGCGAACGCAACCGCCCAGGAGGCGGGGCCCGGCGGCAGGTCTATCCCGACCGCCCAACGCCCGATCTGCCCGACCACTATGAACGCCACGAACGCACCCAGGAAGCTCAGAGCGCCCGTCTTCCAGGTGACGGGTTCCGGATCTAACTCGTGCGGCTCGTACCAGCGTGCCCGACGCTGCGGCTCCCGAGAGCGGCTACGCCCCCGGCTCCCTTCACGGACGTCGTACTCCGGTTCTCTCCTGCGGCGGAACCTGTTGCGGAGGCGCTCGCCCAAAGACGGGCCTCCCGCACCGCTGCCGGACTCGCGCTCGCGGCGTTTTTGGGAGACCTCGTCGTCGAGCGAGCCGAAATTCAGGTCGAGGCTCGCAAGCTGGTCGGCGGCATGGGCGAGGTCCAGGGACTCGTCGTGCTGGCGACGGCGGTTCGGGTCCGAGAGCACGGCGTGCGCCTCCTGCAGGAGGCTGAATTCTTTCTCGCTGCCCCCAGCGTGGTCCGGGTGCCGTTCCTTGGCGAGCCTGCGGTAGGCGTTCTTGATCTCGGATTCGGAGGCGTTGCGGGAGACGCCCAAGACATCGTAGTAGTTGATCCGGTCCGCCATCGTCCTCCTATTCTAACCCACGGGCGGGCCGTTGAAAGTCCCTTTTGCCGCCCCGAAGAGACCCACAAGGGCGTGCTCGATTTCCTCCCGGCACTTCCCGTCAGCTTCCTCCTCAAGCATCTTCTTGAGGGCCACCTCGGCCGCCTCGCCCCCGATCTCTCCCAAAGCCCACGCCGCGTGCCCCCGCACGAGCGGCGACACATCCTCGTGCAAGACCCGGACGAGCGCAGGGACAGCCTCGTCGAGCTTCAGGTTTCCCGCGGCCACGCAGCAGTTGCGCAAGAGCCCCGCGCGACCAGGACGGGTGAGGGGCGTCTCGCCGAAGCGTTCCTCGAACTCCTCGTCGGTTCGGATGTCTAGGACCTCCGTTATCTTGAGGTACGGACCGGCGCCCGAGTTCGCCGAGAACTCTGCCCAGCGGCTTAAAGTCGCCTTGCGCTTGTTGTACGGGCAGACCTCCTGGCAGACGTCGCAGCCGAAGGCCCAGTCGCCAACGGCTTTTCGCAGCTCTCGTGGGATCTCGCCCTTGTTCTCGATGGTCAGGTACGAGATGCAGAGTCTCGCATCCACCACGCCGGGAGCCTTTATCGCCCCGGTCGGGCACTTGCTCATGCAGCGGGTGCATTTGCCGCAGGTGCCCGTGCCTTCCCCGTCCGGCTCTATCTCCTGGTCCAAGATCAGATCCGCTATGAAGAAATAGGAGCCTATCTCGCCGTTAATGAGGCAAGAGTTGCGTCCGAAGAAGCCCAGGCCCGCGTGCTGGGCCGCCGACCGCTCCAGAAGGGGCACCGCGTCCGTGAACGCGCGGGCCTTGATCCTGCACCCCAAAGCCTCCTCGAGCTCCGCCCGCAGCTCGTAGAGACGCTCTTTTATGACGAGGTGGTAGTCCTTGCCCCAGGCGTAACGGGCGACCCGACCCCCGCCTTCCAGGTTCTCGGGGTGATCCCCCGGATAGTACGAGACGCCCAAAGAGACCACGCTCCGGGCGCTCTTCTGCAAACGGCGCGGGTCCGATAAGAGCCCCACGGGGCGGCGCATGTAGCCCATGTCGGCGGCCATCCCGGCCTCCTGCCAACGTCTCAGGCGCTCGCTGCCCCTCACCAGCGGTTCGGCGGCCGTCACGCCGACGAGATCAAAGCCCGCGGCCCGCGCCTTCTCTTCCAAGATGCGCCGGACCTCGCGGGGACTCCGCGCCCTTCCCTGCTTCAGTCGCTTCTCGCCCATACGTCCGCCGATTGTACCCGGCCGTGGCCGGGTTCGTCGCGATGACTGGGACAACCCTCTAGCCGGTTCGAAAGCACGGGCGATGCCCAAAATACAGATTGTGCCGGAGTTTCTGAAAAAGCGTGTAACATTCCGTTAACATTCAGGAGGTGGATCGCGCGGAAGAGATACGTGACATCTTGAAGTTGCAAGACGAGCTCGTCCGGCACCGGATAGCCTGGGACGTTGGACCCTGGCTGGAGTTGGAGATGTCCACGCCGCAGCTCAAGGCGCTGCTTCTGGTCTCCGAGGAGGAGGGGATCCGGATGCGCGATCTGGCGCGTCGCCTCGGCGGCTCATTCTCGAACACGACGGTGCTGATCGACCGACTGGTGGAACGGGGCCTCGCGGAGCGCCTAGCCGAGCCTCAGGACCGGAGGGTGGTGCTGGTCCGGGCCACCAAAGAAGGACGGCGTCTCGTCGAACAGCTCGTCACCTCCTGGCGGGCGCTCTCGTCCCCCCTCCTCGAAATCCTCGACCAAAGAGACTTGGCCACGGTCCACAAGGCGCTCCGCGTGCTTCTGAAAGCAGCCCAACAGAATCGGTAAGACCCAACCAGGATCCTCGCCCGTCGAACACTCTAGGGTAGAAGGGCGTGGGTATAATGTGATGCATCCGTGGGAAGAGGAACGATCAAAGGGGCTCGGCCACGGCTACGATCTAGTCCGGTGATGGACGAAGAGGCAAGAAGCTTCGACGACGTTGACGGATGGTCGGGCCACGGTACCGAGCGGCTCGGAAAGGAGAAAGCAGCGGTATGACCACACAAACTTCCGAACAAGCCCTAATCGAGGGTATCAAAAAGCAGCTCTTTATCGGCGGTGAGTGGCGCGACGCTGCGGGGGGCGGAACGCTCGCCGTGGAAGACCCCGCGACCGGCGAGATCCTCTGCGAGGTTGCTGATGGGCAACACGACGACGCTCTGGCGGCGCTCGAGGCGGCCGATAAGGCCCAGGCCGACTGGGCGAAGACTGCGCCACGCCAGCGCGGAGAGATCCTCAGGAGCGCCTTCGAGATAATTATGGAGCGCATCGACGACCTCGCCCTCTTGATGACCTTGGAGATGGGCAAGCCGGTCGCCGATTCGAAGGCGGAGATCACCTACGCTTCGGAGTTCTTCCGCTGGTACTCTGAGCAGGCCGTGCGCATCGGCGGCAGCTACTCCATCTCACCGGACGGCAACCAGAGGATCCTGACCATGAAGCAGCCGGTAGGTCCGTGCCTCATGATCACGCCCTGGAACTTCCCGATGGCGATGGGTACACGCAAGATCGGACCGGCGGTCGCAGCGGGCTGCACAATGGTCATGAAGCCCGCCAAGGCGACGCCTCTGTCGATGCTGGCTTTAGCAGAGATACTTGAGGAGGCCGGCCTTCCCGCCGGGGTGCTGAACGTCGTCACGGCCTCTTCGTCGAGCGACGTCATCCCCCCGATCATCTCCGACCCGCGGCTACGCAAGCTTACCTTTACGGGTTCGACGCCGGTCGGGCGTCAGCTCATGGAGCAGGCTTCGGAGAACCTCCTTCGGGTCTCGATGGAGCTCGGTGGCAACGCGCCCTTCCTCATCTTTGAGGACGCGGATGTGGACGATGCCGTCGCGGGAGCGATGGTGGCAAAGATGCGTAACATAGGTGAGGCCTGCACGGCGGCCAACCGATTCCACGTCGCCGGCTCTATAGCGGATGAGTTTGCGGAGAAGCTCGCGGAGAAGATGAGCCAGCTAAAGGTTGCCCGCGGCACGGAGGAGGGCGCAGAGGTCGGGCCGCTGATCGACGGGGACCAGCTCGGTAAGGTCGAGGAACTCGTCAACGACGCTTTGGAAAAGGGCGCGAAGGCGCTCGTCGGGGGTCAGAAGCTTGACGGCCAAGGCTACTTCTACCAACCGACCGTCCTGAGCGACGTGCCCAAGGAGGCCGACCTTCGCTACGAGGAGATCTTCGGCCCCGTGGCCCCGGTCTACGCGTTCGACTCCGAGGAAGAGGCCATCGCCGCGGCCAACGACACAGAGTACGGCCTTGTTGCCTACGTCTACACGAGCAACTTTAGCCGGGCGCTCCGCGTGATAGAGGGGCTCGAGGTGGGTATGGTCGGCCTCAACCAGGGTATGGTCTCGAACGCCGCCGCGCCTTTTGGCGGGGTCAAGCAGTCGGGTTTTGGCCGTGAGGGCGGCTACGAGGGCATCGAGGAGTACCTGGAGACGAAGTACGTCGCGGTCAACCTCCCCGCGGAGGCCCCGAAGTTTACGGGAGGCACCAGCGTACAGTAACGAGATGCTGCGTAGCAGCACCGGCAAAGGCGCGTAGCGAACCCTTATGGAATAGACTGGTGAAAGCTTTTGCTGACGTACCAGCAACGCCGGGTTAGCCTCCTGGGAGGATGACTACGCGCACCGGCAGCCGACTCTTGGTACTAGGGACCCTTTGGGGGCTCGTACTGGCGGCCGTCCCGGCGGCCGTGATGAGCGAGCCCTACCAGCTCACGGGCTTTCTCGTCGCAGCCCTTATC
>JALZEL010000140.1 GCA_030862075.1 Actinomycetota bacterium
GGGCGATATACAGGTTGAGCTGACCGTCGGCGAGAACGTCCGCTCTGTACAGCGCTTCAGTGGAGGCACCTTAAACCTCACCTACGAAAACGGGAGTATCTCCTCCGTTGTCTCTTCATCGTCAGGATCGAGTGGACAAGTGAGTTCATCCTCTTCGCAAGTTACCTCCTCCTCTGCGGGTACAATCCACGAGGAGCCTAGCGACACGACGGACGAGTCTAGCAACGTCACGAGCGAGTCGAGAAGCGCGAGCGGCTTTGATGAGGTCGAGCTGCAAGGGGTTGGTAGCCTCTCCATCCAGCAGACAGGCACCGAATCGCTAACCGTAGAGGCAGAAGAAGAGGTCCTTCCGAAGATTAGAACCGAGGTTGTGAACAACCGCTTGATCATCGGCCCCAAACCCAACACTAGCCTCCTCACAACCGAGCCGATCAACTACAGACTGACCGTCAAGGACCTGAGTGCTCTGGAGGTGTCGGGCTCGGGTGGTGTCGACGCGGAGGGTATCAGCACCGACGAGCTAGCGGTCACCATCACTGGGGCAGGAGACGTAAAGATAAGTGGCAAGGCCAATAGCCAGCAGGCAGCTATCTTGGGTTCCGGTGATTACCGGGCAGGGGATCTGGAGAGCAAAGAGGTAAAGGTCGACGTGGGGGGATCGGGCTCGGCCGTGGTTAACGTGAGCGATGAGCTGAACGCAGAGGTTAGCGGTAGCGGGTCCGTAGAATACATAGGAGACCCCACGGTTAACCAGTATGTAAGTGGAGCCGGACGGGTTAGCAAGCACTAGATGACTGTTGCGAGGTTCCTCAAGCCCATAACTCCTTGAGCCTACCTTGAGGCCGACTGAGAAGCCGGTTGAGCACAAAGGCGTAGGTGTAGGCCGTCATCTTCGCCGCCGATCCTGGTGACCAGCCCTGTGAGGGTGGTGGCCAAGGTCTCTCCAAGGCGAAAGACCCGCTCGAGGCTTGCGAGGGCGATCTCCCCCTGCTACCTAATCCCTCGCTGCGCTGCCCGCTCGGTAACCAGCAGGATGTCGCACTCGGCCAAGCTGCCCTTCAGCCGTCGGCTGCGGTAGGCCAGATCGCCTAGTAGCTTGCGGGCGAGAGGCTCGCCTTTGAACGGTTGCGCCTCGGCAAGGAGCTCTTCAGTCAAGCCGACCTCCGTCACATTGGCGGGCACAAATAGTGCTTGGCCCTCACCGATCTATCAACCACTGATCCAGTTCTTTCCTCGAGAACAGGATCCCACGCTCCGTAAGATAGTGGCGCGGGATCTCACCAGCAACGACGATGTGCCCGAAGGCCTTTGGCGTCTTCTTGTGATAGGTGGCGGCCTGGCGTCGGGAGACCATCCGCTGCCCGGGCCTGCATGCCCGGTAGTATGTGGGAGTAGGTTAGAGTAGGTGACATGTTAGGCTTTGCTCCAGGCCCAGAAAGGGGATTGAATGACGGTAAAGGAAGGCTGGCGGGGTAGATTCTACGAGGACTTCGAGGTCGGGGAGGTCTACCGGCATCCTCTCGGGCGGACCGTCACCACGACGGACAATGCGTGGTTTACCCTGCTTACTCAGAATACGGCGCCAATTCATTTCGATCGTCACTACGCGGAGCAGACCGAGTTCAAGCGCCCCCTTGTAGACTCCACGTTCACCCTAGCGCTTGTCACCGGCCAAAGCGTCACCGACGTCTCACAGAACGTCTTCGCCAACCTCGGCTGGGACGAGGTGAGGTTGCCGGCGCCGGTGTTCGAAGGTGACACCGTCTACTCGCAGTCCGAGGTCCTCGAGAAGCGCGAGTCGAGATCGCGGAAGGACGTCGGCATTATCACTGTGAAGACCACCGGCTACAATCAGGACGGTAACGTCGTGATCACCTTCAATCGCACAATCATGGTCTACAAAAAGGCCCACGCCCCGAAGGTCGCTCGCCTCACCCCCGGAGAGCTCACCCTCGAACAGAGCGAGCGTGAAGACCGCAACGGCGCATGAGCCGGCCCCTCCTACTACCGGACCACGTTCGTCGCGGTGTTCTGGGTCAGGAGCGTGAACCAGTCGTTGTCGGTCACGGTGAGCGTACGTTCCAAGGGATGCTGGTAGACCTCCCCGACCTCGAAGTCCTCGTAGAATCTACCCCGCCAGCCCTCTTCACCGCCACCGTCCCTCCTCTCCGAACTTCCGAGCAATTCTAAACTACCGTCACCCGCCCAGGCCAAACGCAGCGTGATCGCCGATGCTATCCTTCGAAACAGGACCGGAAGAACGGAGGTAGGGAGGCTGTGCGCGAGATCCGGGTAGATGCCATGAAAGGGGCCGTTCGCGACCTGTGCATCGAAGCGAACACCCGCCTCCCCGAAGGGCACCTCCGCGCGCTACGGCGCGCCTTGGAGAGGGAGGAGTCTACCCTGGGCCGGGAGGTTTTGGAGCGTCTCCTCGAGAACGCCGAGGTCGCCCGAAAGGAGTGCATAGCCTTCTGTCAGGATACGGGATACGCCGTCTTCTTCGTCGAGGTCGGGACGGAGGTGCGGTTCGTGGGAGGGGAGATAGCGGAAGCCATAGACGAGGGCGTGAGGCGCGGCTACTCGGAGGGATACCTCAGAAAGAGCATCGTCAGAGACCCGATAGACCGCGTCAACACGGGGGACAATACCCCGGCGGTCGTGTACTACGACCTGGTTCCGGGGGACAGGTTGAGGATCACGTTGCTCGTCAAGGGCGCCGGCTGCGACAACATGAGCGCGCTGAAGATGCTCACCCCCGCCGAAGGGTTGGCGGCGATGAAGCGCTTCGTCCTCGAGACCATCGAAGAGGCCGGTCCGAACGCCAGCCCGCCGCTGACGGTCGGAGTCGGGATCGGGGGGCCATTCGAGAAGGCCGCGCAACTGGCCAAGAAGGCCCTAACTCGTCCCTCCGGAGAGCCTAACCCCGACCCGAAGATAGCGAAGCTCGAAGGAGAGCTCCTGGAGGAGATCAATGCAACCGGTATAGGACCCGCGGGCTACGGCGGCACCGTCACCGCACTCGCAGTGCACATCGAGAGCTACCCGACCCACATCGCCGCCTTCCCGGTCGCCGTCAACCTCGACTGCCACTCTCACCGCACTGCCGAGATCGAGCTGTGACCGGTGTCGAGCCGTGAGCGCGGAGCCAATCCGTCTCGAAACCCCGCTCTCCAGAGAGGACGTAGAACGGCTCGAGACCGGCGACGTGGTGCGCCTGAGCGGGACGCTCTATACTGCGCGCGACGCGGCCCACGCCCGGATGGCCGAGGCGATAGAGAACGGCGAAGATCTGCCGTTCGACCCGGAGGGGCAGGTGGTGTACTTCACAGGTCCTGCCCCGGCGCCTCCCGGGCACCCTTTGGGGCCTGCAGGACCGACGACGGCCTCCCGGATGGACCCGTACTCGCCGCTCCTTATAGAGCGGGGCTTGAAGGGCATGATCGGCAAGGGCCTGCGCTCGGAGGAGGTGCGCGAGGCGATGCGGGAGCACGGGTGCGCGTACTTCGGGGCTGTGGAGGGGACGGCGGCGCTCCTCGCCCGCTGCGTCAAGGAGGCCGAGGTGGTCGCGTACGAGGACCTGGGCACGGAGGCGGTGAGACGCCTCGTCGTCGAGGCCTTCCCCGTGGTGGTCGTCAACGACCTGTACGGCGGGGACCTGTACCGGGAGGGCAGGGAGAGGTGGAGGCGAACTCTCAGGAAGGACTAGGTCCTTCTCCCACCGCCGGAGAATCTCCTTCCGAGGGCTGCTCCCATGAAGTAGAGGAACGCGGCGTTGATCGCCGCCGAGGCCCCGACGACGCCTAACAGCCCGAGGTACGACCCCAACGCCCCGGCGCTTACGGCCTCTAAAGCCACGGACAAGACCAAGCTAAAGGGAAGCGTGAGGTAAACGGGGAGCAGCGCCGATTCCGCACCGGCCACCGGGCTCGTCTGCGCCGAAGCGTTGGCCCAGATCACAGCCGCCACCACGAGCACCAGGTACACCCCGGCGAGCACCGCCCCGAGCTTAGAAAGCATCTTCACGAACGTATTGTAGAGGCACCGTGGAGTGCTTGCCTACGCGAGGCGCTCTAAGCGTCTCGCGCGTGCCGGGCGACGATCCCTATGGTGTCGAGGTCCGGGTCGAGCTGGCGGGTGATGCCGTCAATGAGACCGATGGCGCGCCCTACGAGGAGCAAATCGTTCGGGATGTGGCCGATGCTCGAGCCCAGCCTGAGCCCGAACTGACCGAGGTTCGCCTCTTCGCTGCTCCCTTCGCTGTCTGCTGCTTCGCCCCGGTCGCCCCCGAGCAGAACGCCGACCAGCCCCAGAAGCGTCTCGAGGTCCAAGTCCGGGTCGAGGCCGAGGCCGGCCTTCCGCAAAGCGCCGGTGAGCGCCTCGAAGTCGCCCGTTTGCAGCGCTTCGATCGCCTCCTTTAGCGCCGAGACGAGCTCGGGCGGCACGGTGGTGGTGAGGCTGTGATCCAGGAGCACCAGCACGGGGCCGTCAGTACCGCTCTGTACGAAGAGGTTGCCGGGGTGAGGATCAGCATGGAAGGCGCCGTGCCGGAACAGCTGCCCGGCGTAGACCTCGACTAGCAGCCTGGCGACCTCGCCGGGCTCGATGCCGGCTTCTACGAGTCCTTCGCGGTCGGTGATCTTGACGCCTTCCGTAAGCTCCATGACGAGCAGGCGCTCCGCGTTCAGCCCCTCGACGACCTCGGGAATGATGATGTCGTCGCGGTGACCGATGGCCTTCCGCAGGTCCTCGATGGCTTCGGCCTCCCGACGGAAGTCGAGCTCCATCGGGAGCGTCCATCGGAGATAGTCCAGGATCGGGCGCAGGTTGACGGAGGGTTCGAGACGCGACATCGCCTCGAAGATGCCTTCGAGCGCCGCGAGATCCGCCTCGATCAGGCTCCTTATCCCAGGATACTGCACCTTGACGGCCACCCGGCGGCCATCGGCGAGGCGGGCGCGGTGCACCTGGGCTATGGAGGCGGAGGCGACGGGTTCGGGGTCGAACTCCTCGAAAGCCTCTCCTAGGGGGCACCCGATCTCGCGTGCTACCGCCCCCTCTATGACCGTCCACGGTTGCGGCGGAACGCGGTCCTGGAGCTCGGAGAGGCTTTCGATGTACGGGGCGGGGAGAAGGTCCGGGCGGGTCGAGGCGAACTGGGCTGCCTTAATCAAGGTCCCCCCCAAAGCCCTCGCCGCGTCCAGCACGCGCCCTGCCCCGCGCCGGTGTTGCAGCTCCCAGTCCTCGTCCCGAACCAAGCCCGGCGCCCACCGTGCCCGCTCCCTGAGCGCGGCGTACCCTGACCACAGCTCCGTCGCCACGACGCCGAGCACGAAAGAGCGCTGCGAAAGGGCGGACGCGACGAGCTCAGCAAAACCGGGCAGCGCCTCGCCGCCCGCGGAGACCGCCCTTCCCAGGCGCTCTCCCGCCGCCAGCCCGGCCGCCGTCCACAAGAACGCCTGGGCGCGGGCGAGATCCCCGAAGCGGGTCAGGAACGTGGCGTCTCGTAGCCCCTCCGCGTCGTCGAAGACGTCCTGCGTCTCCTCGCCGGAGCGCCAAGCGGCGCGGGCCAGTACCTCTTCCGCCGCCCGCCCCTCGTCGCACCAGACAAGCGCGGTGTCCGCCAGGCGTCCGTTGGCGGCTAACACGGCAGAGCCTGCCTCCAGCCAGCCACGGGATAGGTTCTTCGCGGCGTCGGCATACAGCCGGGCCATCTCGTCAGGTTTCATCTCAAACTCCTTTAGATCTACGCACCGCAGCGCGACGGCCCGTTATTCTACGACGCGTTGCCGCCGCTCATCGTGGGCCGGTTAACGGCGTGCCGGTCCGCCAGAGCTTACGTGTTGTGCCTCGCTAAAGCGCGGCCTCCGAGCCCAGGATGGCGGTGACCTTGCTGGAAAAACACCGCCGTTGCCGTGGGCGAGCGCCACGTTCGCGTTCGCCAGCTGCCGGTCGCCGCACTCCTTACGGATCTGGCGTACCGCCTCGACGAGGAGCAAGAGCCCGTACATTCCCGGGTGGTTGTAGGAGAGTCCCCCGCCGTTAGCAGCTCAAGGGGTTATTTTACCGAGGACAGCGGGACAGGAGGTGTTATATTGGGGCATCTCTATGCCGGCACTTATCGGTAGGTTGGTGGTGGGTTGCGGAGAACGGGAGGCGCGTACCCGTGAACGAGGAGAACCACGAGGACCTCAGGAGGACGGTCCGGGAGGTGTGCGCAGGCTTCCCGGACGAGTACTGGCGGGAGCAAGACGAGAAGCGCGAGTACCCGGAGGCGTTCGTCCGGGCTATGACCGAGTCCGGGCTTCTCGGGGCGCTCATCCCAGAAGAGTACGGCGGCATGGGTCTCGGCCTCTCCGAGGCGTGCGTGATCCTGGAAGAGACCAACCGCTCGGGCGCCAACGCCGGTCCCGCCCACGCCCAGATGTACACGATGGGCACCATCATGAGGTACGGCTCGAAGGAGCAGAAAGAGGAGTACCTGCCGAAGATAGCGAGCGGGGAGCTGAGGCTTCAGGCCTTCGGCGTCACCGAGCCCGAGGCTGGTACGGATACCACGCGCATAAGCACCGCCGCCATCCGCGACGGTGACCATTACGTTGTGAACGGGCGAAAGATCTATATCTCCCGCGTCCAGCACTCCGACCTCATGGTCCTGCTCGCCCGTACCACTCCCCTCGAAGAGGTCGAGAAGCGCTCCCATGGCCTCTCGGTCTTCCTCGTCGATCTCCGCGAAGCGATAAACGACGGTCTCACGGTCAAACGCCGCCAGGTGATGATGAACAACGAGACCAACGAGCTCGTCTTCGACGACGTCGAGATCCCGGCGAGCGCCCTGGTCGGCGAAGAGGGCGAAGGCTTCCGCTACCTCCTGGACAGCATGAACGCCGAGCGTATTCTCATCGCCGCCGAGTGCGTGGGCGACGGCCACTTCTTCGTCGAGAGGGCCTCGCGAAGGGCCAGAGAGAGGAAGGTCTTCGGCGGGCCCATCGGTCAGAACCAGGGCATCCAGTTCCCCGTTGCCAGGGCTTACGCTCACGTCGAGGCTGCGAACCTCATGGTCAAGAAGGCCGCCGCCCTCTTCGATAAGAACGAGAGCTGCGGGGCGGAGGCAAACATGGCGAAGCTCTTGGCAGCGGACGCGAGTTGGGAGGCGGCGAACGTCGCGGTGCAGACCTTCGGGGGGTACGGCTTCGATGCCGAGTACGATATAGAGCGCAAGTTTAGGGAGACACGCCTCTACCAGGTAGCCCCGATCTCGACGAACCTCATACTCTCCTACCTGGCCGAACACGTCCTGAAGCTGCCGAGGTCCTTCTGATGACGCTACCCCTCGAAGGCATCATGGTGATAGCGCTGGAGCAGGCCGTCGCAGCACCTTTCGCCACCCGCCAGCTCGCGGACATGGGCGCGCGCGTCGTAAAGGTCGAGCGGCCAGAGATAGGCGACTTCGCCCGCTCCTACGACGAGACCGTGAAGGGCCTCTCGAGCCACTTCGTCTGGCTCAACCGCTCCAAGGAGTCGCTCGCCCTCGACCTGAAGAAGGACGAGGCAAGAGAGGCGCTCCACCACCTCGTGGCGAGGGCCGACGTCTTCGTCCAAAACCTGGCGCCGGGAGCTGCCGAACGCTTGGGCTTCGGCGCGGAAGCCTTGCGGGAGAGACACCCGCGTCTGATCGTCTGTGGCGTCTCCGGGTACGGCACGATGGGCCCGTACAAGGACAAGAAGGCCTACGATCTTCTGGTCCAGTGCGAGGCAGGGCTCGTCTCGATCACCGGCACCCCAGAAACCCCCTCGAAGGTCGGAATCTCCATCGCGGACATCGCGGCCGGGATGTACGCCTACTCGGGCATCCTCGCGGCCCTCATCAGGCGAGAGCGTACTGGCGAGGGCGCCGTGCTCGAGATCTCCATGCTCGAGGCTTTGGGCGAGTGGATGGGCTTCCCGGCTTACTACGCCTCCTACGGCGGCGAGGAACCGAAGAGAAGCGGCGCCAGCCACGCGGCTATAGCCCCCTACGGCCCCTTCGAGTGCGGCGACGGGGAGATCATATTCCTGGGCATCCAGAACGAGCGGGAGTGGGCGCGGTTCTGCGAAGAGGTGCTCCAACACTCGGAGATGGTGGAGGACGAGAGATTTGCCTCGAACTCGGAGCGGGTCGCGAACCGGGCGGAGCTGCACGCGGAAATAGAGAGCGTCTTCGCGAACTTCACGGAGGAGGACGCGATCGAACGTCTTGAAGGGGCCGGAATCGCCAACGCCCGGCTCCGCACCGTCCGGGACTTCCTCGACCACCCGCAGCTCGAAGCACGCGACCGTTGGCGCGAGGTGGGTTCTCCCGCGGGATTCTTACGGGCGCTCTTGCCCCCGGCGACGCTCGCGGGCACAGAACCGGTAATGGCGCCCATCTCGGAGGTCGGGGAACACACGGAAGGGATACTTAAGGAACTCGGTTACGACTCGGAGAGCGTAGCCGAGCTTCGTAGGTAGAAGCCCTTCAAAGGAGCTCGGAGAGAATCCTCTCGTAGACCTCAAGATCCTCCTCTCCAAACAGCACGAAGCGAACGAGGCGCACGCTTTGGAGGTTTTCGGCTTCTTCAGTCACCGTGCGTAGTGCGACCTCAGCAGCTTCTTCGACGGGGTAGCCGAAGACACCGGTCGAGATGGCCGGGAAGGCAACGGAGCTTACGCCTTGCTCTTCGGCGAGCGACAAAGAGTTGCGGTAGCAGTCGGCAAGGAGCTCCGCTTCGGGCTCGTCGGAGCCGTAGACCGGACCCAAGGCGTGAACGATGTAGCGGTTGGGCAGGTCGTGACCGCCGGTTATCACGGCTTCCCCCGGCTTTATCGGGGCGAGTTGCCGAGCCTCTTCCGCGAGCCCAGGCCCCGCCGCCTGGTGGATCGCGCCCGCTACCCCTCCCCCGCTCTCGAGCTCAGCGTTGGCCGCGTTTACGATCGCCTCCACGTCATCTTGAGACGATATGTCGCCCTGGACGACTTCGAGCGTCACTTCGCCTACCACGCGCTCCATGCTCTCACTGCCTTTCTCGGAGGTCCACCAAAAGGTTCGACCCAGCTCCAACTATTGACATTAGGAAAAGTTTAGCAGCAGGAGAAGAGAGGAAAGAACTTTTGCTATGAATCTTACACCGGTCACCGCCCGGCAAGAGACGCCTCCGCGATATGTCCGCCGGATGGTCTCTATGGAGAAGAAGCGAGGCTTCCGTTATCCTTACCTGATGCGAACGGGCCGAACATACCTCGCGAACCTGATGCGGTGGGCGGGCAACCGGACGAACGCGTCGGGGACGGCCTGATGAGCGACTCCTTCGGGATCGTCGCCGCGCCGGAACGGACCGGTGAGTGGGCGCGCAAGGCGAGGGGGATGCTCGCCGGTTTCCCTGTCGAGGCCGCCGGTAAGGCGGCGGCCTTGGTCACCGCCTGCTACGAGCGGGGGGGTAAGGTGCTCGCCTGCGGCAATGGCGGGTCCGCCATGGAGGCTCAGCACCTCGTCGCGGAGCTCGTCGGCAAGTTCGAGCTTGACCGGGCATCCCTGTCGGCCCTCGCCCTCCACGCAAACCCCGCCACCCTCACCGCCGTCGCCAACGACTACGGCTACGACGCGGTCTTCGCCTACCAGGTCGATGCTGTAGGCAATCCGGGCGACGTCCTCGTCGCCATCTCAACGAGTGGGGAGTCAGAGAACATCATCCGAGCTGCCCTCGCCGCAAAGGAGAAGGGCATGAGCACCGTCGGCTACCTCGGCGGGAAGAGAGATGGCGGACGCCTAGGGGCGCTCGTGGATGTGCCGGTGATACTCCAGGCGTCCGACACGGCGACTATACAGGTCGGGCACCTCGTCCTCACCCACACCATCTGCGGTCTCGTCGAGGAGACGCTCTTCCCGAACAAGGCCGTTTTCCTGGATCGGGACGGCACCCTCATCGCCAACCGCCACTACGGTTCGAACCCAGACGAGATCGAACTCCTCGGCGGCGTAGTCGAAGGGCTTCTCAAGCTGCGCCAGGCAGGGTACAAGCTGATCCTCGTCTCGAACCAGTCCGGGGTGGCTCGCGGCTATTTCGACGAGGCGGTGGTGGCGAGGATGCACGACCGGGTCCAGAGGATGCTGAATAGGCACGGGGTCGCTCTGGATAGCCTGGAGTACTGTCCCCACCATCCGGAGGGGGTTACGTCGCCCTACGCCGTCGAGTGCGCCTGTCGCAAGCCCGCTCCCGGCATGCTCCGTCGGGCCGCCGGCAAGCACGGCGTCAACCTCTCTGCCTCCTGGATGGTCGGCGATATCGAGGAGGACGTCGAGGCGGGCCGCCGGGCTGGCGCCCGCACCGTCCTCGTCGGCCCCGGACCAGCCCAGCCGCCCCCCGATTTCCGGGCGGAAGACTTCGCCGGAGCGGTCCGCCACATCCTCGAGGCGTCCGGGGTACCCCCAGATGCTGAAGACGCAGCGAGCCTCCGCTCGTGAGGCGAGCGGCCGAAAGAGAACTCGCCATGCTCGTGCGCAGCTTTCGGGGCCGCCGGTGCCTCGTGGTAGGCGACGTGATGCTCGACGTCTTCGAGAGGGGCCAAGCCACCCGCCTCGCCCCAGACGCCCCCGCCCCGGTCCTCAGAAATGTCCTCGCGGAGGCCTCCCCCGGGGGCGCGGCCAACGTCGCCGCCAACCTCGCCGCCTTGGGCGCCGAGGTGGCTTTGCTCTCTGTGGTCGGCGACGATGGGCCCGGAGCGGAGCTCCTTGAGAAGCTTGAGGAGATCGGGATACGAACAGAAGACGTCTTCAAGGTCCCCGGTCGTGCGACGGTCATAAAGAAGCGCCTCGTCGCCGACGGTGCCACCCTGGCCCGCGTGGACTCGGGCGACACCACGGCGCCCGAAGATACCATGCAGAAAGGGTTCGCAGAGAACGTGGCAGCCCTGGCGGAGGACGCAGACGTCGTCGTAGTCTCCGACTACTCTAGCGGCACCGTGACAGGGAGGGTAGTGGACGCTCTCAGCGCCACGGGACACGAGTGCGTAGTTTTGGACTCCAAGGATCCCTTCCGCCTCCGGTGGCACGGCCTAGCCGCTGCCACCCCGAATCACCTGGAGGCCCAGAAAGCCCTCGACCTCCCGGTCGAGCCGGATCCGGGCCGACTCGACGCCGGGGCGGTCGCGGAGGAGTTGCGGCGCGAGATTGGGGCTCGTGCTCTGGTCGTGACCCTCGCCGAGGAAGGTGCGGTGGTCGCGGACGACGCCGGCGTGGCGCACCTCGAAGGACACAGGGTAGCGAACCCGGACGTCAACGGCGCGGGCGACACGTTCCTCGCGACCTTCGCGCTGGCCTCGAGCGGCGCCGAGGCGCGCGTGGCCACCAGGCTCGGGATTGAGGCCGCGACGCTCGCCGTGTCCCGGCTCGGTACGGTGCCGGTAGGCGCGAGGGAGCTGCTGCAGCGGCTCCCGGCGGAAGAGGAAGCCATCGGAGAACCGGCACCGGAGGACCTGGAGGAGAGCCTAGATCAGGTACGGCACTCGGGGGGGAAGGTGGTCTTCACGAACGGGTGCTTCGACCTTTTGCACCGGGGGCACCTCTTTCTGCTTCGGGAGGCCAGGAAGCTCGGGGACGTGCTCGTCGTCGGGGTGAACTCCGACGCCTCCGCACGAAGGGTTAAGGGGCCGGGACGGCCGGTGACGTCCGAGGAGGACCGAGTCGAGCTCTTGGGGGCGCTCCCGTGCGTGGACCACGTCGTCGTCTTCGACGAGGACACGCCGGAGGCCTTGATCCGGCGAGTCAAGCCGGATCTGCACGTCAAGGGCGGGGACCACGCGGGGAAGCGGCTCGTCGAGGCATCCGTGGTCGAGAAGCTCGGCGGCGAGGTCGTCGTCCTGCCGCTCCTCCCCGGACGCTCGTCCTCTGCCACGATCGAGCACATAAAGTCCGTCGGCGAAGCTGCCGGAGACGTGGAGGGGATCACGAGCCCGTCCACCGGGGTCCGGTCGTGAACGGTAGCGCCCGTCCGGAATTCGGGAGCTCGAACCCCGACGATCTCCGACGCGTCCTCCTCGTCCGGCTGGACAACCTGGGCGACGTGCTACTCACGACCCCGGCCTTCCGGGCCATCCGGCAGGCTCTCCCGGGGGCACACCTGGCCCTTTTGGCCGGTCCGGCGGGTTGCGAGGTCGGCCGGGTGGACCCGGACATAGACGAGACTATCCTCTACCACGCGCCCAACGAGGACGTCTACTTCCGGCTGCCGCAAGATCCGGCGCGGGAGTTCACCGCCGTCGAGATGCTAAAGGAACGCGACTTCGACGCCGCGATCATCTTCACCTCCTACAAGCAGTCGGCGCTGCCGGCGGCTTATCTCTGCTACCTGGCCGGTATCCCCCTGCGTGCTGCCGGTTCCTGGGAGGGACCTGGCTCCCTCTTAACCCACCGCCACCGCTATACGGAGACCGTGCCGCCCAAGCACGAGGTCCTGCGTGGCCTGGAGCTGACGAGCTTTTTGGGCTTCCCGCCGGTCGAGCCGGAGATGGTGCTCGTCCCGCACGAAGAGGACGAGGAGGGAGCAGTGAAGCTCCTGGAGCGGCACGGCGTTGAGCACTTCTTCCTCGTGCACCCGGGGGCGAGCGCCTCCTCGCGGGTCTACCCCCCGGAGCGCTACGCGGCCGTCGTCGAGGAACTCAGCGTAGAGAGCGGGCTGCCCGTGCTCGTCACCGGGGGGCAAGACGAGAAGGACCTGACGCGGCGCGTCGCTGGTTCCGCCGGGATACCTTTGGGCGGTGAGACGAGCTTCGGCCCATTTGCGGCGCTCATCAGACGAGCGGCGGTCGTGGTGACGAACAACACGGGGACGAGCCATGTGGCCTCGGCCCTAAAGCGACCGGTCGTCACCGTCTTCGCCGGGACGAACCCGCCGGAGCAATGGGGACCGTGGCGCACCCCTTACCAACTCCTCACCCACCCGGTCCCGTGCGCTCCTTGCTACAAGCGCACCTGCCCCATCGGCCACGAATGCCTCACCGGTATCGCGCCCGAAACCGTCGCCGGGGCGGCTCTGGACCTGCTGCGCGAGGCGCCGGTGCCGGCGGAGGTCGTGCGGTGAGGAAGCTGGCGATGTTTCGCGGCCTTTATCTCGGCGACCTGGTCGCCGCGACGGGCGCTCTAAGGGCGCTCCACCGGGGGTATCCGGGGGCGGAGATTACGCTAGTCTCCCTGCCCTGGGCGACCGCCCTCGCTCCCCACCTCCTGCCCTACGTGGACCGCGTCCTCCCCTACCCAGGCGCCCCCGGTCTAGATGGAGGGTCAGATGAAAGGAACCTCGAGGAGTTCCTCACGCGGGTACGCGCTGAACGGTTCGACCTCGCTGTCAATATGCACGGCAAAGGGCCGACCTCGACTCGGCTCGTCGGCCGGTTCGGTGCCCGACGCACGGCCAGCTTCGTCGCAGAGGGAAACGACGTCCCGAACTTCGACGTCGAGGTCCCTTGGGACGCAGAGACGCACGAGTCGCGCAAGCTCCTCCTGCTCGCGCAGAAGGTCGGGGGAGTAATCGGGGACGCACTGGGCGACGCCGAGCCGGAGCTGCGCGTGCGAGACGAGGACGACCGGCGCGCCCGGGCGTTGCTCCCCGCCGCTCCGAGGAAGCCGCTGGCCCTCGTGCATCCCGGCGCCTCCGTCACCGAGAAGCGCTGGCCCACGCAAGGCTTCGGGCGGGTGGCGGAGGCCCTGACCCGGTGCGGCTACGCCGCCGCGATCACGGGAAACGTGAAGGAGAAGGAGCTCACGCGGCGGGTAGCCGTCCCTGGTTCTCTAGACCTCGGCGGAAAGACGGATCTCTCCACGCTCATCGCGCTCGTTTCGAGGGCGAGCGTCGTGGTCTCGAACGACACCGGTCCCGCCCACCTCGCCTACGCCCTAAAGACGCCGAGCGTCACCATCTTCGGCCCCTCGACCGAGATCGAGTGCTGGGGACCGCTGGACCGTGGCCGACACGCCGTCCTTCGCGGCGATCCGATCTCCGAGGTTTCGGTCGAAGACGTTCTACGCAGCGTCGAGGCCCTGGCCGCGGAGAGGGAGCTGTTGGGAGCGTGAGGAAGCTGAACGTACTCGTCTGGCAGATCCACGGCTCCTACCTGAACACCCTCGTGCAGGCGCCACACCGCTTTTATTTGCCGACGAAGCCCGATAAGTCCGAGGGTTACGGCGGTCGCGGGCCGACCTACCTGTGGTCGCCGGACACCGTAGACGTCCCGGCCGAGGAAGTTAGCGCCTTGGACTTGGACCTCGTCGTCTACCAGACGCCCAAGAACTTCTTCGAGGACGCCTTGGAGGTACTCAGCTCCGAACAAAGGGCGCTACCGGCGATCTACCTGGAGCACAACACCCCGCAGGCCCGGGTAAACGAGATGGTCCACCCGGTAAACGACCCCGGGATTTTGCTCGTGCACGTCACCCACTTCAACGACCTCTTCTGGGACTGCCGAAAGACCCCGACGCGCGTGGTGGACCATGCCGTGAGGCCCGCGACGCCGGAGGACGCTTACACTGGCGAACTTGAGAAGGGCATCTCTCTGGTGAACGACCTGCCACGCAGGAAAAGGGTGGTCGGCGGGGACATCTTCGAGCGTACCCGCGAGGAGGTGCCACTCGACCTCTTCGGCTTCAACAGCAAGGAGGTCGGTGGGTTCGGAGACCTGCCGCAGGCCGAGGTGCACGAGAGGATGAAGGCGTACCGGTTCTACTTCAATCCGATCCGGTACACTAGCCTACCTCTGTCGGTCCTGGAGGCGATGGAGATAGGCTTGCCAGTAGTCGCTCTCGCAACGACCGAGCTCGTCACAGTGATAAAGGACGGCGAGAACGGGTACATCGACACAAACGTAGAGAACCTCATCGAGAGTATGCGGCAACTCCTAGCGAACCCGGAGGTGGCGCGCCGGGTAGGGGAGGCGGGTCGACGCACGGTTCGCGAGAGGTTCGGCCTAGAGCGGTTCGTTGCCGACTGGGAGGCCGCATTCGAGGAGGCTTTGGCTTTGAGGGAGGTGACGCCGTGCGCCTTGCGATGATCAGCGAACACGCGAGCCCTTTGGCCGCTCTGGGCGGCGAGGACTCCGGCGGCCAGAACGTCTACGTCGCCGATCTGGCCCGGCGCCTCGGGACGATGGGGCACGAGGTGGACGTCTTCACCCGCCAGGACAACCCGCTCCTCCCCGAGGTCGTTCCGTTCGCCGAGGAGGTGCGGGTGATAAACCTCCCCGCTGGCCCTGCGATGAGGATACCGAAGGACGACCTGTTCCCGTACATGGCCCCTTTCAGGGACGCCTTCTACCGGTTCGCGAGGGAAGAACCGACCGCGTACGACCTCGTGCACGCCAACTTCTGGATGAGCGGCTGGGTGGCCTGCGAGGCGAAGAGGGACCTCGGGCTGCCGTTCGCCCAGACCTTCCACGCCTTGGGGGCGACAAAGCGTCGCGAGCAGGGCGGTGCCGACACCTCTCCCCCCGAGCGACCGGCAGCGGAGTTCAGGATAGTGGAGGAGGCGGACCGAATACTCGCGACCTGCCCGGCGGAGGTCGAGGAGCTTACGGAGCTCTACGACACCGATCCCGCACGGCTCTCGCTCGTACCGTGCGGCGTGGACATAGGGACGTTCCGTCCCGTGGACAAAAAGGAGGCCCGTAGAGCTTTAGGCCTCCCCGACAGGCCGACGGTCGTCTACGTCGGCCGACTCGTCCCGCGCAAGGGCGTGGCTACACTCATCGAGGCCTTCGCCCTCCTGCCCCGCGGCCTCGACGCGCGGCTCGTGATAGTGGGCGGCGAGCCCGGAGGCTCGCCCGAGATCGCCCAGCTCTCGGCCCTCGCCGAAGGGCTCAAGGTTCGAGAGGGGGTGATCTTCGCCGGGAGCCGGCCGCAGGGAGAGCTTTACCGCTACTACGGCGCCGCCGACGCGGCGGTCTCGGTGCCACACTACGAGCCGTTCGGGATGACCCCTTTGGAGGCGATGGCCTGCGCTACACCTGTCGTGGGCTCGGAGGTAGGTGGCATAAAGACGAGCGTAGCCGACGGTGCGTCCGGCTTCCTCGTCCCGCCCAAAAGGGCAGAGGTACTCGCCGATCGCCTCCTGCGCCTGCTCTCCGACGGGGAGCTCAGGGACCGCATGGGTCGCGCCGCCCGGCGCAGGGTAGAGGAGCGCTACACCTGGGAGCGCGTCGCCAGGCTCGCCGCCGCCGCCTTCTCGAAGGTCGTGCGGGAGACCGCGGCGCCGCGAGCCACGGGGACGGCCTGACGATACTCTTATAGGATTATAGGAGGAGCAGAGTACCTATATGCCAGAGACCATCACGACGTTCGACCTTTCAGGCCAGGTGGTCCTCGTCACGGGGGCGGGGAGCGGTCTCGGGGCAGCGACGGCCCGCCTACTTACCGAGCACGGAGCACGGGTGGTCCTCGCCGACATCGACAAGGAGGCGGCCGGCGAGGTTGCCGCAAAGCACGGTGGGCGACCGTTGTACATGGACCTCAACGACCCCGGCTCCATCGAGGGGGGGGTGGAGGACGTGCTCGGCACGGAGGGCAAGATAGACGTCCTCGTGAACGCGGCGGGGTTGGACTTCATCCGCCCGGCATCGGAGCTGACGCTCGAAGAGTGGGACAACGTGGTGAACGTGAACCTCAGGGCGCCGTGGCTCCTGGCCAGGGCGGTCATGCCGCACATGATGGGTCGAGGTAGTGGCCAGATCCTTAACGTCGCCTCGACCGCCGCGAAGAAGGGGTGGGAGAACGCCGCCGCCTACGCCTCCTCCAAGCACGGCCTCTTGGGCCTCACGCAGGTCCTGCATGCTGAGGGGCGCACCAAAGGCGTCAGGGCGATGGTCATCGTGCCAGGCGGGATGCGGACCAACTTCTTCAAGGCCCTGGACCCTCCCCCGCCGCCCGAGAACCTCCAGCCCCCCGAGACGGTGGCGAGGAGCATCTTGTTCATGATCTCCCAACCTTTGGACTCCGTGATCCACGAGCTCGTCGTCACGCCGATGACGGAAGGTTCGTTTCCTTAGCGGTCAGATATCAGCGATCGGCTTTGTGGCGGAGCGTGAAGGCTCCCCTCGCAGGCATAAACGAGATTCGAGAGGAACGGTAGCGTTGGAAACTAAAGAGACGATTCCGCACCTCATAGGCAACGCGGGGGTACCCTCGACGAGCGAGGAAGGGATAGAGGTCTTGAACCCCGCCACCGGAGAGACCGTCGGCCGTATCCCCGCCGGCACCCGCGCCGACGCTTCGGAAGCGGTGAGGGCCGCCAACGAGGCGAAGTCCAACTGGTCGTGCCTCCCCGCCGCCGAGAGGGCACAGTTCGTAAAGGCCGCCGCGCGAAGGATGCGGGAACACGCGGGCGAGCTCGCCGAGCTCGTTACCCTGGAGAACGGCAAGCCCTTAGACGACTCCTTGGGCGGGGTCGAGGCCGGCATAGAGACGCTCGAGCAGTACGCCGAGCTCGGGCCCCTGCACCGGGGCATGAGCCTCCAGGGCGGCTACCTTGCCTTCGACGCGATGGTGCACGAGCCCTACGGTGTCGCGGCGGTCGTCGTACCGTGGAACGATCCCATCGCCATCGCCTGCGGGTACTTAGGGGCGGCGCTCGTCACCGGCAACACGGTCGTCTACAAGCCCTCCGAGAAGACGCCCCTCTCGGCGGTGCGGCTCGTCGAGATGTTCGAGCTACCCGACGGTGTACTGAACCTCCTGTTGGGCGACTACCGAGCCGGGCGTCCACTGGTGGCGCACGAGGACGTGGATCTGGTGCTCTTCACGGGCTCGGTTCCTACGGGGCGTGAGATCCTGGAGGTAGCGGGGCACCAGCTCAAGAAAGCCGTTGTCGAGCTCGGCGGCAAGGACCCCATGATCGTGGACGAAGGGGTAGACCCGGCCTGGGCCGTCGCTCAGGCAGCCACAGGTTCATTCGCGAACACCGGCCAGATCTGCACTTCCGTCGAGCGCATCTACGTCCACGAAGCGGTAGCCGAAGAGTTCTTACGGGAGCTAACGGAACGGGCAAAGAGCCTGCGCGTCGGTGACGGCACCGAACGCGGGACCGAGATGGGTCCCCTCATAGACGAGGGCCAGCGCGACCTGGTTCACCGCCACGTAAGGGAGGCGGTCGAGGCCGGCGCGGAGCTCCTGTGCGGCGGGGAGGTACCCGAACGGCCCGGCTTCTTCTACCCGCCGACCGTCCTTTCGGGCGTCCGATCGGGGATGACCGTGGTGGACGAGGAGACCTTCGGTCCAGTCGCCGCCGTCGAGGTCGTATCTTCGTTCGACGAGGCCCTGAAGAAGGCCAACGAGACGGCTTACGGGCTCGCGGCGGTGGTTCTCACGCCGGATCAGGAGCACGCGGCTAAAGCCTGGCGAGAGCTCTCGGTCGGGACGGTCAAGATCAACGCGGTCTTCGGCGGCGCCCCCGGCGGGTCCGCCCAACCGAGAAAAGCGAGTGGCCTCGGCTACGGTTACGGTCCTGAGCTCCTCGACGAGGTTACGCAGACGAAGGTAGTACACCACTCGAATGCCCCCCGGCCTTGAACGCGTACGGAACGTCAGCAAGATCGCCGTCCTTAGGGCCGGCGGGCTCGGGGACTCTATCTTTACGCTGCCGGCGCTTGCGGCGCTCCGAGAGGCCTACCCGGGGGCGGAGATCACGCTACTCGGGGGTCCCCTCCAAACGGAGCTCTTCGACAAGCATCCTGGATCCGTGGCTCGCGCGATCTCCGTCCCCCCCTCCACAGGCGTCAACGGTCCCGACACAGGCGTCGAAGAAGACGAGGAGGAGCTAGAACGCTTCTTCGTGCGCATGCGAAAGGAGCGGTTCGACCTGGCGCTCCAGATGCACGGCGGCGGGGGCTACTCCAACCCGTTCGTTCGTCGTTTAGGCGCGCGGGTCACGGCGGGACCGAAGGCCCCGGACGCCACCCCCCTCGATCGTTCCATGCCCTACGTCTACTACCAGTCGGAGATCATGCGTAATTTGGAGACCGCGGCCCTCGTCGGAGCGCGGACGGCGGACCTGGAACCGCGCCTGACCACGACGGACGAAGACCTGGCCGAGGCCGGCGACGTGGTGCCAGAGGACGAGGGTCCTCTCGTCGCGCTCCACCCGGGAGCGGGCGACGAACGGCGCCGGTGGCCGCCCGAGAAGTTCGCCGCCGTCGGTGACGCTCTGGTCGAGGCCGGCGCCCGCGTGTCCGTCGTCGGGGTGGAGGAGGATCGTGCTTTGATCTCCGGGGTAGTGGCTACCATGAGCCACGAGGCCCTCAACCTCTGCGGTAGGCTCTCCCTTCGCGGACTCGCCGGTCTCTTGTGCCGGTGCGCGGTCGTCGTCTCCAACGACTCCGGACCGCTGCACTTGGGGACGGCCGTGGGTGCGGCGACCGTGGGGATCTACTGGGGACCCAACCTCATAAACGCCGCCCCCCCGACGCGCAGCAGGCACCGCCCCGCCCTCTCCTGGAGTTCGAGCTGCCCGGTCTGCGGCGCCACCCTCTTCGACAACGACTGCGGGCACGCCGTCTCGGTGGTCGCCGACATCCCCGTCGAGGAGGTCGTGGGGCCTACTCTGGACTTGCTTCGCTCGTCTACCGGGTTCCGCTGAGGGCGTCTAATCACCCTGGCGGGACGGCGAACTTTCTCATAGAATGATCGGGCGTCGAGAGATGCAGGGTAGAGGAGAAACCGGCGGCGCGGCGGCGCTCGCCGCAAAGGTTCGACGAGGGGAGACATATGGGAATAATGCGTACCAAGTCGGTCGAGCAAGCCATCCGGGACACCGAGGAGCCAGAGTTCCAGCTGAGGAAGGCTTTGGGGCCTTTGGACCTGACAGTCTTCGGCATCGGGGTGATTATCGGGACTGGGCTCTTCGTTCTCACCGGGGTTGCGGCGGCGAACTTTGCGGGGCCGGCCGTCACCCTCTCGTACGTCGTCTCGGGGATCGCGTGTGCTTTGGCGGCGCTGTGCTACGCGGAGTTCGCGAGCACGGTCCCGGTGGCAGGGAGTGCCTACACGTTCTCCTACGCCTCGATCGGCGAGTTCTTTGCCTGGATCATCGGGTGGGATCTGATCCTGGAGTTCGTCGTCGGAGCGTCCGCGGTCTCCGTCGGATGGTCGGGGTACTTCGGGAATATCCTCAACAGCTTCTTCGGTATAACGCTCCCGCAGTCCATCACCCCCGAAGGGGTCGTAAACGTGCCGGCGATGGCCATAGCGCTGATCCTGATGGCGATCCTGATCGTTGGTATCCGCGTAAGCTCCTCCGTCAACATCGTGATCACCGCGATAAAGCTCGCCGTGGTAGCTTTCTTCATAGTGGTCGGGATCTTCTTGATAAACCCGGCGAACTGGTCGCCGTTCATCCCGCCGGCAGGGGGAGAGGTGGGGAGCGCCTCGCCCGAAGCCGGGGAACCCTCGCTCTTGCAGTTCATCTTGGGGGTCCAAGGGCAGGCGTTCGGCGTACCTGGAATCTTCACGGCGGCGGCGATCGTCTTCTTCGCCTACATCGGCTTCGACATCCTAGCGACGACCTCTGAAGAGGCGCGCAACCCGCAGCGCGACCTGCCCATAGGCATTCTGGCCTCGCTGGGGATCTGCACGGTACTGTACGTCGTGGTCTCGCTGATCCTGACCGCGATCTTGCCCTACACCCAGCTGGGCACTCCTGCCCCGATGGCGGATGCGCTCAGGGCAGCCGGGCTGGACTGGGCAGCGGGGTTGATCTCTATAGGCATCCTAGCGGGCCTGACGAGCGTGATTATGATCCTGATGCTCGGCCAGAGCCGGGTGGCCTTCGCCATGAGCCGGGACAACCTCCTTCCCCTGTACTTCGCCCGCGCCCACCCGCGCTACCGCACCCCCTACCGCATAACCATCGTGACCGGCATCGTAGTGGCCATCATGGCAGGCTTCGTGAACCTGCAGCAGCTCGCGGAGTTGGTGAATATCGGGACGCTCTTCGCCTTCGTCATGGTCTCCATAAGCGTGATCATCCTCCGAAGGACGAACCCGGAGTTGAGACGCGCTTTCCGGACGCCGCTGGTCCCGGTGGTCCCCATCCTGGCCGCCCTGGTCTGCTTTATGCTGATGATTTTCTTGCCTGTGGGGACGTGGGTCAGGTTCGGGGTGTGGATGGCCCTGGGGCTCGTGATCTACTTCCTCTACAGTATGCGTAGCAGCCGCCTCGCCCGCGGCGAGCGCGTCGAGGAGGCCGGTGAGGAGGTGAGGTAATGTCTATTTTCCCGACCAGGGTCTTGCTCGCGACCGACAGCTCTTCAGACGCAGCGCTCGCCGCCCAATCTGCTATAGAGCTCTGCGAGAAGACCGGCTCCGAGCTGCACGTCGTGCACGTCGGCGAATACCTCTCGACGTTCTACGCCTACACCGAAGAGGAGCCCGCCGAGCTCCGGGACAACGCCCAGAGGTTGCTCGACGAAGAGGTCGAGAGAATACGGGCCGAAGGCGGTCGGATCGCCGAGGCCTACCTCAGGTTCGGCCGCCCGGCCGAGCAGATCGTCACCCTCAGCGAGGAGCTCGGCGTGGGCATTATAGTCGTCGGCAGCCGGGGCTTGGGTGCCCTGAGGCGGGCCGTCCTCGGGAGCGTCTCCGAGAGCGTCGTCCGCCACGCGCACTGCCCGGTCTTCGTGGTGCGCGCAGACGAAAGGACGAGCCCCGCATAGAAACGCCGCGCTTTAGGCAGGGTAGACCCGCGAGCCAGCCTTGTAGACAGCCTCAACGGAGAGGTCGGGGCGCAGGACGGTGATGTCGGCGTCGTAGCCGGGGGCGAGGCGGCCCTTTCGCTCCCCCTCGCCGGTAAGCCTCGCGGGGGTGGCGGCGGCCATCCGAGCCGCTTCGGGGATCGTGCAGCCGGTAAAGGCGAGGATGTTCCGGAAGGCCTCGTTCATGGCGAGGACGCTACCGGCGATCTCCCCGATCTCCAGCAGCCTTGGTACGTGCTCGTCGAGGCGAACCCGGCGGGTCGCCAATGAATACTCGCCAGGCTCCATGCCGGCGGCGGCGATGGCGTCGGTCACGAGATACAGACGATCTGGGCCCAAAACGCGAAAGGCGAGTGCCACCACCTCGGGATGCACGTGCCGACCATCTGCGATGAGGCTACAGAACACTCGGGGGTGCGCGAAGGCCGCCCCCGGGAGGCCCGGCTCCCGATGGTGCAGCGGGCTCATCGCGTTGAACAGGTGGGTCACGCCCGCCACTTCCCCGTCAAAGACCTCGTAGGCAAGCTCGAAGGGGGCGTCCGAGTGGCCGGCCGAGACCGCCACCCCGCGCCCGACGGCCATCTGTACGAGGTCCGCAGCGCTTCCGAGCTCCGGCGCCAGGGTGAGCATCCGCACCGGCACCACGTCCAGAAGCTCGTTGAGGAGGCCCGGATCCGGCGGGGAGACGTGCTCGGCCGGATGTGCGCCCTTCTTTTCCTCGTTGATGAACGGCCCTTCGAGGTGCGCCCCGAGTACCTGCGCGCCGCCAGGGGCGCCCTCGCGTGCCAGGTCGGCGACTTTGGGGAGGGCCTCGCGGTAGAGCGTCGGGGGAGAGGAGATCAGGGTCGGCAGGTAGCTCGTGGTCCCGGTTGCCACAAGCTTCTTCGAGAGCTCCGCCAGGCGCCCGGGCTCGGCGGCGACGTCCACCCCGAAGGACCCGTTGACCTGCAGGTCCAAAAAGCCGGGTAGCACGTAATGGTCCGGGTACTCGTGGACTTCGTCGGCCTCGAGGGGTTCGCGGCTCACGTCCTCTATGGTCCCCCCTTCGAGGAGGACGGCGCCCCCTTGCCAGACTTCGTAGTCCGTGACGATGCTCCCCCGGAGCGCCACGGTACTCACGGGGCGGGCTCTCTTTCGGCCCCCGTCGGGAGTGTGCCCGGCGCGCCGGCGGTCGGGTCCGTGAACTCCTCGACGTTGTGCTCGGGGCGGACGTCGGGGACACGCAGGAGAATGATGAGGCTCACGGCTATGATCAGGGCCAGCGAGCCTATGGCGACCCGGTAGGCGACCGTCCCTAGCCCCCCGAACGCCGTAAGAAGCAGCGCCGTGAGCGCCGGTCCAGCGACGGCCGAGAGCTTGCCGGCAAGAGCGTAGAAGCCGAAGAACTCACCGAGCTTCTCCGGTGGCGAGAGGGCGACGAGCATGGCCCGGCTGACCGTCCACGTGCCCCCGAGCGCAGCGCCCACGAGCGGTCCGGCGAGCACGAGCATCCAGGGCGCCACGGCGAGCGTGGCGAGCACGATGGCGAGAAACCACGTCACGAGTACCCCGATGAGCGCCTTCTTCGGTCCCGCTCTGTCAGAGACGTACCCGAAGCCCAAAGCCCCCACGACGGCGAAGACCGTCGAGAACAGGAGGAGGTTCCGGATCTCCGCCTGCTCCATCTCGAAAACCTCCCGCCCGTAGAGCGACATGTTCGTGATAGCCGTGTTCGCCGCGTCTGTGTACAGCAGCGTCGCCAAGACGAACGTCCCGAGCCCGGCGTAGGACCGGAGGTTCCTTGCCGTCGAAAAGACGGCCCGGTAGGTCGCTACGAGCCTCACCGAACGGGGGGCGCGCGCCGCGCGATCGGGCACGAAGAAGAAGGCCGGTAAACTGAAGATGAGGTAGAG
>JALZEL010000141.1 GCA_030862075.1 Actinomycetota bacterium
CCAACGCGCCGGTGATACCGGCCCACGCCGCCCGCACCTTCGGCCCGGGGTTAGAGCGGAAGACGGGATTCGAACCCGCGACCCTCACCATGGCAAGGTGATGCTCTACCAACTGAGCTACTTCCGCCTGCTCGCGCGGATAATTTAGCACGCCCTCCAACGTCTTACAAGCGCCCTCCGAGCCGCTTCGAGCCACAGCGTCGGAGAAGATCTGGGCGAGGTTCCCCCCAACTTTCGCCGCCCCAGTTGACGAGCCCACGAACGAGAACTTCGACCAGAGGCAATCCACCCCCGGCGGTGAGTATCCTTGCCAAATCTAGTTCATTCGGGGGTATAGCCAGGCTTGGATTAGTAACATACCGGTGCATAAGAGTTAGCTCGCCGGGAAAGCGGGAGAAAGGAGAGGAAACTACAAATGGCATGCCATCTGTTGGACACCGGGTATACCCCCGAGGCGTGGCCGGCCTTAGACTAAGACCCCGAGGATCGCAGGGAGGCGATACCATCGGTGGTCGAGGGACTCGGGGGCACCAGCCACGGCGCATGGCTCACGTTCGGGGAGTACGATACGGTCCTCATCTTGGGTTGCCGGACAACGTCGCGGGGGCGCCTTGAAGGACGTTAAGACCACGCCGTTGTTGAGCTGGGAAGAGGGGCTCTAAGCGATGCGGGGGGCATCGGGCACAGGCATCGGCTACCGAGCGGCTAGACACCTAGGGGTAAAGGGCCTGGTTTTAGACCCCGGCCCATTACCCCTACTGGTTTTCGGGTAGAGACCGGAAGCTTAAGCTCCGCGACCTGCGCTGTTGACCTTAAAAGTTGAGTATCTCTTCGTAGTAGCCCCGGAGCGCGGCGGTCGAAGCCTCCCAACCCAGCTTCTCCGCCGAGGCCCGGGCTCTTCGGCCCAAAGCGGCACACAACGCGCCGTCTCCGAGGGTGCGGCGGATGGTAGCGACGAGTTCCCCATCAGAGCCGGGCTCGTAGAGCAGGCCGTTCTCCCCCTTTAAGACGACCTCGTGGGCGCCGCCGCTGCGGGCGGCGACCACCGGGAGGCCGGAGGAGAGGGCCTCGATCATGGCTATCCCCAAAGTCTCCGTTGTCGAGGGAAAGACGAATAAGTCAGCCGAAGCGTACGCGTTTGCCAGGTCGTCCCCCCCGAGGAATCCGGTAAAGATCGTTGGCATCCCCCGGAACTCCCTCTCCAGGGCTTTGCGGGCCGGGCCATCGCCGACGATGGCGAGCCTGGTGCCCGGGATCCCACGCAGCACGGCCTTGAGCTGCCCGATGCTCTTCTCGCGGGCGAGCCGCCCGACGTAGAGGAGTATCTTCTCCTCGGGGCGCCCGCCGGAGAGCCTGTTCCGCCATTCCTTAGAGGCGCGGTCCGGGCGAAATCTGCGGGCGTCCACGCCCCGCGGCCAAAGCCTGACGCGCGTTATGCCCTCGCGGAGGAGGTAGTCGCGGGTAGTTCCGGAGGTGCAGAGGGTGAGAGCGGCCCGGTTGTGCAAGGTCCTCGTCCACCAGCGGGTCGCGCCCTCGAAGAAGCCTAGACCGTAGAAGTGAGTGTAGGCCGCTAAGTTGGTGTGGTAGGAGGTTATAAGCGGCACCTTCAAGCGTCGGGCGTAGAAGATGCCGCCCGTCCCGAGGACGAACGGGTTGACGGCGTGGATCAGGTCAGGGTCGAACCATCCGAGCGTGCGTGCCACCCTCGGATGCGGCGGGCAGAGATGGATCTGGGGGTAAGGCGGGAACGGAACACCAGCTACCCCGTGGATGCGTGCCCCAGCATAAGATTTCGGTCCGCCCGAGGGCGCGAAGACCAATACCTCGTCACCCGCGCGAACGAGCTCCTCGACGGTGTGCTTGAGGCGTGTGACCACGCCGTTGGTCTCCGGCAGGAACGTCTCCGTGAAGAGCGCAACTCGCAAGGGTTTCGTCTGATCCCCCTACTTGCGGTGGGGCCAGCGCCAGTTCACCTGCGGGGCGAAAGTCTCCGGGTGGATCCGATCCCGGTTCTCCATCGCCGTCAAGAGCAGCCGCTCCACCGTTTCCTCGCCTAAGAGGTGCGGCTTCAGCCCCAGCTCCAACAGGCTCGTGTTCGCTGCGTTGTAGTAGTGCTCCTCTTTTTCGACCCTGGGATTCTTCAGGTGAGCAAGCTCTGGTTCGAGGTCTAAAGTGCGGGCGGCCTTCTCGACGAGCTTCGCGAGCTCTAGGACGCTCCATTGCTCGGTGAACTGGTTAAAGACCCTGAACTCGCCCGGCTCGCCTGGGTTGTCCGCGGCGAGCTCTATGCAGCGCACCGTGTCCCGGATGTCTATGAAGCCGCGCGTCTGCCCGCCCTCGCCGTAGACGGTGATGGGATTACCGCTCGCTGCCTGGGCACAGAAACGGTTCAGGGCCGTTCCAAAGATGCCGTCGTAATCGTAACGGTTGGTGAGGACCGGGTCGGAGGTGGTCTCGGCGGTTTCCACGTTGTAGACGACGCCCTGGTTGAGGTCGGTGGCCCTCAAGCCCCAGGTGCGGCAGGCGAACATGATGTTGTGGGAGTCGTGGACCTTGGAGAGGTGGTAGAAAGAGCCGGGCTGCTTCGGGTACGGTAGGTTGTCGGTGCGGCCCTTGTACTCGACCGTTATGTACCCCTCCTCGATGTCTATGTTGGGGGTGCCATACTCGCCCATCGTGCCAAGCTTTATCAGGTGGCACCCCGGGACGATCTCGCCCATGGCGAAGAGGAGGTTCAAGTTGCCGACGACGTTGTTCGTCTGGGTGAAGACGGCGTGGGAGCGGTCGATCATGGAGTACGGGGCCGAACGCTGCTCGGCGAAGTGAACCAGCGCCTCGGGCTCGAAGCCGCTCATGATCTCGTAAACGAAGCGTTCGTCGGTGAGGTCGCCGACGGCGTACGCTATCTCGCGGCCCGTGAGCTCCTTCCACCGGGCCGCGCGGGTCTTGAGGTCGGAGATCCTGGTCAGAGATTCCGTGCCGAGCTCTTCGTCCCATTGCCTGCGGCTGAAGTTGTCCGCTACAAAGACCTCGTGCCCCTGCGCGGAGAGGTACAAGGACGTGGGCCAACCGCAGAAACCGTCACCGCCCGCCACGAGAACGCGCATCCAACCTCCCATTTCGAGTTACGAACAGTACCAGTTTACATGGCCGCGAGAGGTTTGAGACCGCGCCCCATGTAAATATTTCGTTACCGGACTACGAGAGGTTTTGAACTATTGCCTGCGTGAATTCTTTGGTGCCCGCCGAGCCCCCCAGGTCCTTGGTGCGGTTCTCGGAGCTCTTGAGGGCCTCCTCTATGGCGTTCTGCATCCTGTCGGCTTCCTCGTTCAGGCCCATGTAGTCGAGCATGTTCTTCGCCGAGCGCAGGGTCGCAAGCGGGTTCGCCCGGTTCTGGCCGGCGTACTTCGGCGCCGAGCCGTGCACCGGCTCGAAGAGGGCGATATCGTCCCCGATGTTAGCACCCGGCGCGACCCCCAAGCCCCCGGTCAGGCCCGCGCACTCGTCGGAGAGGATGTCGCCGTAGAGGTTCGGGCAGACCAAAACGTCGTACTCGGTCGGCCGTGTGATCAGCTGCATGGCCATGTTGTCCACGATGCGGTCGTCGATCTCCTCGAAGTCGTTCTCGTACTCTCTTGCGACCTCGAAGAAGACGTCCTTGAATAGACCGTCGGTAAACTTCATGATGTTGGCCTTGTGGACGACGGTTATACGCTTGCGTCCCCACTCCTTCGACTGCTCAAAGGCCAGGCGGCACAGGCGCTCGGTGCCCTCGCGGGTAATGATCTTGATAGACTCCGCGGCGTGTTGACCGACGGTGTGCTCGACGCCGGCGTACAGGTCCTCGGTGTTCTCGCGGAAGATGATGATGTCTATGTCCTCGAAAGGGAGGTCTATCCCCGGCATGCTCAAGGCCGGCCGGACATTGGCGTAGAGATCCAACTCCTTACGCAGGGCCACGTTCACCGAACGAAAACCGGCCCCTACGGGCGTCGTCAGCGGTCCTTTTATGGCGATCTTGTTGCGACGGATGGACTCTAGGACGTCCTCCGGGAGGGGAGTGCCCTTCTCCTCCATCACCGTCTCTCCGGCCTCGGCGATCTCCCACTCGATGTCTACGCCTAAAGCATCTATCACTTCCTGAACCGAGTTGGTTACGTCGGGACCTATGCCGTCCCCCGGTATGAGAGTAACCGTCCGAGCCACGAGAGAACCTCCTTTGCCTTTGACCGCACTCAGTATAGCGGTCGCGCGAACACTCGGCTGGTGGCCGATCCTACAACCCGAGCCCGAGCAGAGGATGGCCGTGGCGATCAGCAGCGGTCGGAGCTGCAAGAGGGGATCAGGCAGCCGGCCTCCAGCTCTCTTCTATAAAAGTCGTCTAACTAAAACTGTTGCTGGTTCCCGAGCAAGAACACCAACAGCGCGGCGCTGATACCGAAGATGACCAGCAGGATCAGGACCACGGCCACGGGGATCAGGACGACGAGAGCCGCCGTACCTGTGCTCGTACCGTGAACCTCCCTGACACCGAAAATGTACAAGACGATGGCCCATATGGCGCCGATTATCGACCCTATGACAGGTATCCAGGTTACGAGCTGCGTCACTTGAGTGTAAGAGGCGATCCTAAAGGTCGCTTCGAACCCCGCGTTGCTAGGCCTTACAAAAAGCAGCACGAGCAAGTGGAGTATGCCAGCCGCTATAACCAAAACTATCGCTGTGTATATAGGTGTAAGGATCAGGCCGACCAAGAACCCCCCAATACCTCCTGCGAACGCCTCGGCAGTATCTCCCGGGCCAGCGAAGAGCGGGGCAAAGATTATGCCGAGGATGCCGGTGAGGAAGGCGGAGATCAGGGCGCATATTAAAGCGAAGACCAGCGGGTTTATGAAGTTTCCTTGCCGGGCTATGCCGCGGAAGAAGGGAACCGGCTGGGTAACGACCGCCACGACCGTTCTGATAAAGCTGCCGACCGGATCGGAGAGGGTGAACTCTCCTCCGGCCCCTCCCGCCGCCGGCCTCTGTGTACCGCCGGGCTCTGGGGAAGAACGTCCCGATTCTGGTCCCGTGTTGAAGTCCATAGCCTCTCCTCCCGCATAGTTCTTTCGTTACTTGAAATGTAGCTGTTTTCTGAGCCTGGTGCAACGCTCGGCGTCGCGAGTCGCCGGTTTAGGGGTTGCTGTAGAATGTGCGAGAGCCGAGACGGTTTGGGAGAAGCGGGAAGGGTTTGTGGTGTCTTCCACGATAGAGACCTTGGAGCGCGAGTTGGGGGAAGCCCAACTCGTTCGCGCGGAGCAGCAGAAAGCGGTGATCCGGGCGGAGAACGCCCACGAGGCCGCCTGTGCCGCCCGAGACGACGCCTGGGCAGAGTCGTTCGAGGGGTTCGGCACGGACGAAGAGGTGGAACGTCTTAGTGCGCTGGTCTACGAGCGGCGGAGGGAGCTCTACGAGGCGATAGATCGGCTCAAAGCGGCCGAAGGCAAGGAGCGCAGGATCAAGAGCCGCCTCATGTACGTCCTGCCCGCCGAACGGAGGCGCTACCTATCGGGGGCCGTGGACGAAGAATTCGAGGAGTTGCTGCAGGCCGTCGAGGCGGCTTACGACGACGGGGAAAGTATGCTCAAGGTCGAGGTCTCGGTGGTCGTAGCGGAGCCCGGTGAGTTAGACCTCCGGGGGGACGCGACCTGGCGGGCCTTGGAGCGGCTCTATTCCGGGACCGTTCGGCGGTGGGTGGAGATCCGGGCCCCGAGCGACACCGAAAAAGCGAGCATCATGGCCCGTCAGATCGCTTACTACGCGGGCGGTCACGTCCCGCGGGTCTTCGTCGGCGGCGAGGAGATACGGGCGGAGAGCTCGTCGGTGGGGTCCGACCGGGAAGGTTGGCGGCCGCTCGCTGGGTTCGACGGGCCTAACGGGCAGCTCGCGCTCGCCAGGATCACGGCCCGACGATACCTCGACGAGGGCTCGGTGGCGCGTCTCGGCAAACGTGCCACCGCGCTCGTGCAGATCTCAAAGATAGCACGCCTCTACCAGACCATGAACCTCACCGCGGACGAGATCCGGTGGCGTCTCGAGCAGCTGATCTCCTTGCGGCTCGAGGTCCTCGAGGCAGTCTACGACCTGACCGGCCACCGTCGCCGCTTCTCTTTCTACGAGATAGCCCGCGCCGCCCGCCTCCTCGACGGGCACTTTCCCGACTCCGGCGTTGCCGCCGAAGCCCTGGCTCGCGCCGTGAATCGGGCCTTAGAGACTGGCGTCCCCCTCGTAGACGTCGCCTACCTTAACGTCACATCGGGAGAAGGCTTTTAGCAGCATAGAGTTTTGCCTTTCGGCAGCCACCGCCTCATGATTGGTGCGTGCCATATGGGTATGGCTTCGTAGAATTGCTTCTTGTCAAAGCTTGACCTTAGCGTGGGAGCCTCTACCCGGGTCTCCTGACCGCCGATGCCAGAATGCTGACAGCAGGACATCTCGGATCTACGAGTCCGAAAGGTCATGCTCGGGGACGGAGAGGTTGTAGGGGCGAGCGGGCTTCTCGGCTAGCACGCGCACTTTGTAAACGAAATCCGGGACGAACTCGCCCCGGCGGACCTCGAGTATTTCGACGGACTGGCCCGTGGCTTTCAAGACAGCCCTGTCCCCCACCTTGTAGCGGGCCGGGCGGTTGCGGTCCACCATCCTCCTGCCTCCTCTCCATCCTGCTCGTTTGCTTTGGTAGCGGCGCGTGGGATAAAAGTATAATGGGCCGTGGTTCGAAACCAGGTAGCGGTGCCGGAACCGAGAAAGGACTCAGAGAGGCAGGAGAGGGATGGCCGAACGGGCAGATTTGATCGTGGTCGGAGCCGGGCCGGGCGGGTCGGCGACGGCTTACCACGCGGCGAGGACCGGTCTTTCGGTCTTGCTCCTGGACCGTCAGGAGTTTCCGCGCGATAAGCCCTGCGGCGACGGTCTGATGCCCCATGCGGCAGAGGAGATCTCGCTCATGGGCCTCGGCGACTGGCTCGACGAACCACACCACGGCAAGTTCTCGGGCTTCTCCATCTACACCCAGACCGCGTTTTTGCGCCAGAAGGTGCCCCCCACCCTCCACGGTCCCCACGGCTACGTGGCCCCCCGCCGGGAGACCGACTCTCGCCTGTTGATGCGCGCCAGAGAGGCCGGCGCCGAATTCCGGGGTGGCGTCCGCGCCACCAGGCTCCTCCGAACACCTGCAGGGAACGTCACGGGCGTCGAGGCAACGTCGAACGGGGAGACACTGTTCTATGAAGCCCCGGTGGTGGTGGCCGCGGACGGGGTCGGGGGGTTCGCGGGCGAGGGAATGAAGGCCCGCCAGAACGCCGTGGCGAGGAGACAGTATTTCGAGAACGTCTCCGGTCCGAACAAGGAGGATCTGCACGTCTTTATCACGAAAGACATGAACGAGCACGGGGCCGGTTATGGCTGGGTCTTCTATTTCGGGGACGGGCGGGCGAATGTTGGGGCCGGCGTCTCGACGAAGACGCTGGAACGCACCGGGCGCAACCTCAAGGACTTCTTCGACCGCTTTCTCGAAGAACCCGAGCTGACGTACTGGCTGAAGGACGCCGAGCCCGAGGGACCCGCTCGTAGCTGGTCTTTGAAGATGGGAATGTGGGGCGCGAAGAGGCACGCGCAGGGTTTGATGACCGTCGGGGACGCGGCGAGCATGATCCACCCAATAAGCGGTGAGGGCGTCGGTTACGCGATAGAGTGCGGTCGCCTGGCAGCCGCCTGGGCTCACGAGGCCCGCGCAAAGGGCGACTACTCTGCCGCCACCCTCTCCGGCTATGAGCGCCAGCTACGGCGCAAGCGGGCCAGAGAACACCTCTCTGGCTATGCCCTAACTAATCTCGTCCCGAACCTCGGGATGATAGAGCCGCTCTTCAAAGCCTGCGAGAAGGACCCGGACGCCCGGCGCACCCTCGTCGAGGGATTCACCGGCGACGCCCCGGTTTACAGGCTCCTCAAACACCCAGTGACCTTGGGCCGCGCCCTGAGAAGGATAGTATCTCAGCTCATCATCCAACCGGTGGCCGAGCAAAAGAGATGCTAATGTTTATCTCAGCGCCACGCCGTCCATGTAGAAGGTGGTGGTACGCTCTTTGTTCGTCTTGACGAGAAAGCTGAGCCTGACGGTATTACCCGCGAAACGCAAGAGGTTCACGCTGTCCTCGACCCAACCATCCTCGCCGGCTCTCTGCGTGGCGGCGTCCGTCTGGCTTTCGATGGCGGCGAGGTGCTTCCCGGCCTCGTCCGTGAGGCGCACGACGAGTCCGTCCGCTGGGTGCTCTTCCTCTTCCGTCTTCACCCGCACCCCGTAGAAGATCCTCTGTCCCTCCTGTATCTGAATCTTCTTTGAGATCATAGGGCCGACTGCGCGGGCGCTTTTCTCGCCTAAGACCGAGCAAACAAAGAGGATCGCAAACGCCACGATGATGAGCCACCGCTAGCGCGACATCACCCTTCACTTTCCCCCCTCCTATCCGACACCAACCCTTCGGCGCGAAAACCCCTTCGACTTTATCCTGTATGCTGTCCCGGTCAAGACAGGAGGCCGGGAGGAGAGTTATGGCCCAGAACTCTTTGGAAGTGGGCAGCGCGAAGGTCCACGTGCTCGACGACGGTGTCTTCATTACCGACGCCGGCAACCTCTTCGGACCGAACTCGAAGAACGCCAAGATCCGGGGTGCCATGCACGCGGTCCTCGTCGCCACCGCAGACGCCCTCGTCCTCCTCGACGCGGGTTTTGGCCCCAAGCTGCCTGATTACCTTGAGGGCCGCTACGAGCTCAGACGCGACGAGGAGAGCCTTATGGAGAGCCTCACGCAAGAAGGGCACGAGCCCGCAGACGTGACGCACGTCGTCCTCTCGCACCTGGACGCGGACCACGTCGGCTGGGCCCTCAACCCGCCGAGCTTCCCGAACGCCACCGTCTACGTGCAGAGGGACGCTCTAGAGGAGGCACGGGAGATGCCCGAGGGGGACACCCGCAAGGAGGCGGTGCCGGCGGTCGAGAGTGGCGCCGAGGAGGGGTGGTGCGAGCTCCTGGAGGGGAACGCCGAGATCGTCGAGGGCTTGCGGGTCGAGGTCAGAAGCGGGCACTCGGAGGGGCACCAGATCTCCTGGATAGAGTCCGGCGATGACGCGGCGCTCTTCGCGGCGGACCTGGCACCGGCCAAGATCTGGCTGAACCCCGACCTCATTAGCGGCGTGGACACGGATCCCGAAGCCGCCCGCAAGAACCGCATCGAGGTTTTAACAGAGGCCGAGGAGCGAAATGCTCCGGTGGTCCTCTACCACGAACCTCGCGACTTCCTAGTTCTTATTCGCAAGACCGAAGATGGCTTCGAGGGCGTCTCCTGGTGAAGCTAGGCGGGAACTTGCGGCCCTAGTCAGCGGGACGCCGCTACCTGCGCCTGGCTTACAACCATCCGCGACGGCGACCGTGACCCCTGTGGCCGTGATGTCCTCCGCGGCGCCGCTCCTGGATCCTACGCCAGATTATAGGTGCGGCTAAGATCGCCAGCTGCTTCAACAACTTCTTCATCGGTCCTCCTCTGTCGGGTGTCTACTCCTTACTACGATGATCCCCTCCCGAGGGTTGCCGAAAACGCCGCTTAGACGGCTGATGTTTAATTGCGGAAGATGAGGAAGGAGCCGAAACCCTTGTTATGCTGACACCGAACCGTAGCCCAAAGGTGATGGTGCATCGTGGGCTTGACTCCTTCTCGGTCTCATACAGTACGTGCTCGTGGACGACCGGTGGTGGCGGTAGGGCGAGTGCCGTGTCAGAGCCGGAGCGACCACGCCCACGACTAGGGTGCCGACCAGCAGCCCGAGCAGACGCGACCCAACGCCTCGGGACGCCTCCCAAGCCTGACTACCCCGCGGGCAACGAGCAAAGACAGCACCGGCGAAGTCCACACCGTAGTGCTCGTAGAAGCGTCTGTCCTCCACTGCGACGACCGCTCGCGGGAGGTACTCGCCGAGGTCGTCTTCGCCGACCGATCGCTGGTTCTCGGCGGCCTTGAACTTGCCTATCTGGTTGCCGTCCACGTCGTAGACGGAGGAGTTATGGACGAGGTCCGGGTACCGGCGCTCGAGCCGGTCCTCGTAGATGTAGACTACGTAGGCGTAGAGGACCGAGACGATGACTAAAACGCCGATGACGAAGATTACGGCGAGGTTAAAGAGGAACCGCAGGAAGCGTAAGGCCTAGCCCCAAGGCCTCCTGAGCGCCTTCTTGCTCGTTTCGAAAAACGTCTCCACAAACCTCTGGCGTCCAGTTTACCCCAGGAGCACCGCAGGCGACGTGAGGCACAACATGGCCTACCAGACGAACTCGACCTCCACCTTATGCGATATGACACCCGCTTCGTATCCTCGCGCGAGGAGCGTCCGCACGGCCCCCCGGCCAGTCTCGCCGTAGTCCAGGGTCCACTCGTTCACGTACATCGAGACGAACTCGTTTGCCATCTCGGGTGGGAGGTCCCGGGCGTAGGCGAGGGCGTAGGCGAGGGCCTCCTCGCGGTGGTCGAGGGCGTATTGGATGCTGGCCTTGATGAGGCGCGCTACCTCGCGGGCTGTCTCCTCGCCGAGGTCGCGCCTTACGACGTTGCCGCCCAAAGGCAGCGGCAATCTCGTCTCGGAGTACCACCACTCGCCGAGGTCCTCGATCAAACGAAAGCCTTCGCTCTCATGGGTGAGCTGGCCCTCGTGGATGAGGAGCCCCACGTCCGCTTCCCCGCGTGCCACGTACCCCATGATCTCGTCGAACGGCACCACGACGTGCTTCACCTCGGGCTCGTAGAGCTTCAAGGCAAGGAACGCCGTCGTCCATTCCCCGGGGACCGCGACCGTCTTCCCTTTGAGGTCCTCGCGGCCCATCGCCTCCTTCGCCACGAGCCGCGGCCCGTACCTGTCCCCCATCGAGGATCCGCTGGAGAGCAGCGCGTACTTGTCCGCGATGTACGCGTAGGCGTGGATGGAGACGGCCGACACCTCGAGATCCCCCGTCAGCGCTCGTTGGTTCAGGCTCTCGATGTCCGAGAGCTCGTGCACGAAACGCAAAGGCCCCGTGTCTAGCTTGTCGTTCGAGAGGGCATAGAACATAAACGCGTCGTCGGAGTCTGGGCTGTGGGCGACCCGGATGGTGCGTGTGGGGCCATCTTGCACGCGCTCGGTCATAGCAGCATCACCGTTCCTTCGTGTTTCGACGCGCCAAAGATACCGCAGGGGTCTGTACTCCGTCTGTGAAAGCGCCGGGAGTGCTGCTAGAGTAGGCTTCATGCTAGAACTCTTTTGCACGGCGAGGCGCATTGGGGACTACGAGAGCCGTACGGAGGAGTACGAGCTCGCCTTCGCCGTCGAAGATGCGCCGCCGGAAACGTTGCAGATAAAGTACCAGGCCGCCCGAGCCTACGAGATCAACGCCGCCCTCGACCAGTGCGTCGAGTCCGCTCGCGCCGCCATCGCCGAGGCAGACCCGAGCCTTGCCGACAAGCCCACCGAAGAATCCCTCTTCCAGCTCTCCTGGAAGACGCTGCAATCCGCCAAGTACGAAGAGGGCGAGCCCCGTACCAGTATGCTCAAGATCTAAGCGCGGCCTCCGGTTCTCGGCGCCTCCAACAGCTCTTCCAGTGTGACCCGCCCCTCGTAGAGTGCGGTGCCTACAACCGCACCGACGACGCCACGAGTCTCCGAAAGGGCGGCTACGTCTTCGGTTCCCCGCACGCCGCCGCTAGCGATGGTAGGCAGTATCTTTGCTACAGGGGCGGTCCCGGCCAGAGAGGCCCCGGCGTCCGTGCCGTCGCGGGCTACGTCGGTGTAGAGGACGGAAGAGACACTATCCTCGGCGAGCTCCCGGACCAAATCCAGGACGTCGCGGCCGCTCTCTTCCTGCCAAGCGTGGGTCGCCACGATGCCGCCGCGGGCGTCCACGGCCACGACTAGGGCGTCGCCTGCCTCTTCCACTGCCCGCAAGCGCAGCTCGCGGTCGAGGACGGCCGCAGTGCCCATGACGACGCGGGTGACCCCGGCTTCTCGCACGGCCCGCAAGTCTTCCAACGTGCGGATGCCACCACCGATCTGCAAGGGCACGCCGACGGAGCCGGAGATTTTGCGGGCGATGTCGAGCTGGACGGGACGGCCCTCCTTCGCGCCGTCAAGGTCCACGACGTGGATGGCACGGGCGCCCCGGCGCTCCCACTCAATGGCGCGTCCCACGGGATCCGCGTCGTACTCCTTCTGGCGTCCGAAATCTCCTTGTACGAGGCGGACGCACCGGCCCCCGCGGATGTCTATCGCCGGGTAGACGGTGAAGCTCAAAGGCCGCGTGCCCAAGAGAGGAAGTTCTCGTAGAGCTTCAACCCCGCGCGGCTGCTCTTCTCGGGGTGGAACTGTACCGCCGCCAGGTTCTGCCTACCGGCCGCTGCGCAGAACCGACCGCCGTAGTCGCTCTCCCCGAGGAGGTCAGAGTCTTCTTCGGGCTCCGGGTGATAGGAGTGTACGAAGTAAAAGTCCTCGCCGCTTAAGCCCCCGAGGATCGGGTGCTCTCGCACGACGTCCAGCTCGTTCCAGCCCATGTGCGGCACCTTGAGCCCGCCCACATCGAATTTGACCACCTTCCCGGGCAGTATCCCCAGGCCTTCGACGCCCGGTGACTCCTCTGATGCCTCAAAGAAGACCTGGAGCGCTATGCATACCCCCAAGAAAGGCTTGCCGGCGCGATAAGTCTCCAGGCAAGCCTCGTCCATCCCCCTCTCTTTAAGCTTCCTTACGCAATCCCCGAAAGCCCCCACCCCCGGCAGGACCACCGCATCCGCGGTCAAAACCTCCTCTGGGTCTGACGTGAGGTTCACCCGCGCCCCTACCTTCGCCAGGGCGCGCGTTACCGAGAGCGTGTTCCCGGCATCGTAGTCCACGACGGCGACGTTCAATCTACGACCCCCTTCGTCGAGGCGCTGCCGCTGCTCCTTCGGGTTACCCCGGCGCGGATGGCTAACGCCAAGGCCTTTACGCCGGACTCGACCTTGTGGTGGGCGTTCTCGCCGTATTGGCAGTTCAAGTGGAGGGTGAAGCGTCCGTACTGGGTAAAGGTGCGCAAGAACTCGGGGAAGAGCTCGACGTCGAAGGCCCCGATCTTCTCGGGCATCGGCCCCAGATTGCAGGTCAGGTGACTACGTCCGCCGAGATCCACGACAGCGGTCGAGAGGGCCTCGATGAGCGGCGCGCTCGCAGCGGCGAAGCGGACGAGGTCTGTGCGATCCCCCAAAGCCTCGTCGAAGGCGCGCCCGAGAACGAGCCCCGCATCCTCGACGGTGTGATGGTCGTCGACGTGTAGGTCTCCCTCAGCCTCGACCGTGAGGTCCATGCCGGAATGGTGGGCGAGGAGGTGCAGGAGGTGGTCAAAGAAACCGACGCCGGTCTTTACCTCAGCTCGTCCTTCGACATCGAGTTCCAGGCGTACCCTCACGTGCGTCTCTTCCGTCTTCCGTTCGGCCGTCCCGATCCGCGGCATCTCTGCTCCGTCCATTTCCCCTAGATCGCCTTCGAAAAGCGGTTGCTGGAGATCTTCATTCCTTCCTGAAAGTAGAACCTGTGCGCTTCGTGCCGCTACACCCCAGAGTCAAGCTGGAGGGATCGGCAGCTTTCTTCCCGGGCAACAGCGCTAAGCCAGCCGAGCATCCGCTTGGCGTGGCCTTCCGAGCGGGCACTTTCGCCGGCCGCGAGATCGTCCACGTACAGGAAGTTGCCGTGGGCCAGAAACTCGACGATTCTGAAACCCGCTACGCATCGCACCTCCCCCGCCTCGACGACCGCAGGCATCCGGTAATCAGAATGCCGCAAGCGTTTTATAGTACCCAGGTACTCGCCTTCGATAAGGTGCGTCCGCAGCTGCCGCATTACGGCGAAGGTGGGCACCGATTCTACATCAGAGATCATTTCTTTGGCCTCCGGCGTCAATACTACGCTCCCTTTCCGAGCCGCACTCCAACGCTCTTTGCGTGGTTCTCGAAGCCTTCGAGGCGGGCGAGCCGTTCGACGTGCGGACCCAAAGCCGCGAGGGCTTCGGAGGTGTAGTGGAGGTAGTTGGTGCGGACGGTGAAGTCATGAGTACCCAGAGGTGAGGCCCAGGCAGCCGTGCCGCCGGTTGGGAGGGCGTGGGAGGGACCGGCCGCGTAGTCGCCCAGAGCCACGGGGCTGAAGTCCCCAATCGCCACCATGCCCACAGAGTCCAGGTAGTGGAGGATCGCTTTGTGGTCCTCAGAGATCACGTGCGCGTGCTCGGGGGCGTATAGGTTGGTTATCTTTACGGCCTGCGCCGCGTCTTGCACACGCACGAGCGTTACGAGCTCCGCAGGCTCGCCCGAGAGGAGGGGTTCGACGCTGCTTATGAGCTCGGCGGAGGGCGTCAATAAGATTGCCGAGGCCCCGGAGAGGTGCTCGGCCTGGGCCATGAGGTCGTGGGCCACCCTCTCGGGGAAGGCGCCTACGTCGGCCATCACGATGACCTCGCTCGGCCCCTGCGGGGCGTCGACGCCGCAGACGCCGAAGACCTCGAGCTTGGCGGCGACCACGTAGTCGTTGCCGGGCCCCGCGATCTTGTCTACCGGGGGTATCGTTTGTGTGCCGTAGGCCAGGGCTCCCACCGCCTGCGCGCCGCCCACAGCGTAGACCTCTTCGATCTCCAAGAGGTCCGCGACCGCGAGCACGTGAGGGCTCACGTTGCCGTCGGGACCGGGCGGGGCGCAGACGGCGATCTCCCTTACCCTTGCGACCTGCGCGGGAACCGCCGCCATAAAGAGCGTGCTCGGGTAGGCGCCGTGGCCGCCGGGAACGTAAAGACCGGCCCTTCTCACGGGCCGCACCCACTGGCCCACGGTCGCGCCCTTGTGGCTCGTCTCGAAGGGGCGATCCAGCTCCTGCTTGTGGAAGAAGCGCACGTTCTCTATCGCGACGTGGAAGCTCTCCTCTACTCCTTCGTCGAGGGAGGCCCTGGCCCCCTTTATCTCCTCAAGGGGGACTCGAATTGGGTCGGGACGGATGCCATCGAAGCGCTCGGTGTACTCGAGGAGGGCCTCGTCTCCCTTGTCGCGAACGTCGCCCACGATGCGCCGGGCGGCGTGGCGCACCTTCTCCGAAAGAAAGCCGCCCGGGCGCCTGAGTTGCGCGACGATCTCTTCGGGGTCCGCTTCGCGGGCGTCGAGCAGCTTAACCAAGGGGGACTCCGGCTTTCATGGCCTCCGCGAGGGCGGCAACTTCCTGGTTGCGGAGGCGGTAGGCGCCGCGGTTGGCGATCAGCCGCGCGGTAGAGGTGGAGATCTCGTCGAGTACGATGAGGTTGTTCTCGCGCAGCGTGGTTCCGGTCTCAGTGAGGTCCACGATGCATTCGGCGAGCCCGACGAGCGGGGCAAGCTCGATAGAGCCGTGCAGCGCGATGACCTCCGCCTGGCGGCCTATCCCCTCGAAGTACCGCCGCGCCGTGCGAGGGAACTTGCTCGCCACGCGCACCACCTCCGCGTGCTCGATGGCCTGCCGCACCTCCTCGGTCCTCGCCGCAGGGGCCGCGAGGATCATGCGCACCAGGCCCGTCCCCAGGTCCATCAGCTCTACGACATTCGGCTCCCCCTCCTCCAACACGTCCTTGCCGACGATGCCGATGTCCGCCGCCCCATACTCGACGTAGACCGGCACGTCCCACGGCCGGCAAATGATGAACTCGGTGCCCACCGCTTCGTAAAAGAGCCTGCGGCCGTCCTCCCGTAAAACCTCCACGGGCAGCCCAGCCCCTTCTAGCGCTCGCAGGGCGTCCTCGAAGATGACCCCTTTTGGTACGGCGACCCGGAGGTTGCCTCTGACGCTCATCGGTACGCCTCCCGGGAGGCTTCCCCGAGCACCCTTTCGGCGACGGTCTCGATTCCTAGCGCTTCGAAGCCAGCTTTCGGCTCCGCAGGAGCGAGCTTCACACCGTCCAGTGTCGGGTAGCAGACCCAGCCGGCGTCCACCGAGGAGGCGTACCTTACGGCGTCCTCGGGTTCGACATCCTCGGAGAGGTGCAGGGTCGGCACCCCTGCGCCGCGCAAAGCAACGGCGGCTTTCGTACCTTCGACGCCCCCGCCGACGAGGACGAGCAAAGGAGAGGCGTCCTCCTCGGGCAGCACGGAGAGGAGCCGCTCGAGGTAGATCGCGAAGCCCGTGGCCGGAAGCTCCTGACCAAAGCGCTTGAGGAGGTTGTCGTAGCGGCCGCCGTTGGCTACCGTGAACCCGAGCTTCGGGGAGTACGCCTCGAAGACGGCGCCCGTGTAGTAGTTGTGGCGCCCGATCAGGCCGAGGTCCAGGATCACCGCCCCCAAAGACTCGTGGGCGTCGAGGTGCCTTAGGATCTCCTGCAAGTTCTCAAGAGCCGTTACAGCGCCCGGCGCATCCCCCACGAGCCGCGCTGCCTCCTCCAACACTGCGCCGTCCGTGGCGGGTCCGACGAGGCGCGGTATCTCCCTGACCGCCGCGGCGACCTTGCCGGGCAGGCTAGTGGCGAGGGTGTCGACCCGGACGAGGTCCTTGGCCGCGAGCGCCGCGACGAAGGCCGGGGCGACTTTGGGCGCCGCGTGCTGGAGGTAGGCCTCGTAGAACGCCGTCTGGCCGAGTACGACCGCGAAGTCGTCCGGCGGTTCAAGGCCCAAAGTGTTCAAAACGTCCACGAGCAGGGCTATCGTGGTGGCGTCCTCCTGTGCGCTCTCGGAGCCGACGACCTCCACACCGGCCTGGTAGAGCTCAGCGCTCTGGCCGCGGCCCACGCTCGCCCGGCGGTAGACCGGCAGGACGTAGGAGAGCTTGAAGGGCGGCGGGAAGTTCCTGAGGCGCTGGGCGACGAGCCTGGCTATGGGCGTCGTCATCTCCGGGCGCAGTAGGAGCATCTGGTTGTCCGGATCGAAGAGCTTGAAGGACACGTCCCTGAGCCTCGGCTCTTCGACGACCTCCGAATACTCCAGGGCAGGAGTAAGGACCTCGCCGTAGCCAAAGAGCTTGAAGCGTTCCCGAATCCTGGCCTGCACGTCCAGGAGTCGGGTCGACTCCGGTGGCAGAACGTCCCGGGTGCCGGGCGTGGTCGCGAACTTCCTTCTGGGCGTCTGGCGGTTCATACGAAAAGCTATCTTAACCGATAGCGCGGATTCTTTGCGCCGAATGCGATCTCGGAGATCAGATCGGCCCGATCGAGAAAGAGGCCGGCGTTCGCAAACAGCTCTAAGCCCTCACCGAACGTACCTTCCGCATTGAGCTGGGCACCAGCTTTCTTTCGGATCCCAGGGGACGTAAATCTAACCCGCGTCCCGTACACTCGGCACCACGGTCGCCGGTGCCAGAGTGCTAGCATAGACTCATGATGGAGGGGCGTGAGACAGCCTACGAACGGCTCAAGGATCGGCTGGCGGCAGTAAGGGACCTGCGCTCGGCGAGAAGTCTGCTCTTTTGGGACCAGCAGACGTACATGCCCGCGGGCGGCGTCGCGGGAAGGGCCGAGCAGATGGCTACCTTGAGCCGACTCGGCCACGAGATGCTCACCGACGCCGAAACGGGCATGCTCCTCGACTCTTCCTGGCCGGAACAATCTTCGGAGGAGGAGGCTCTCGTATGGCGAGCCCGGCGCGATTACGAACGGGCGATGAAGCTGCCCAGCAGTCTGGTCGCACAGATCACGCGCACCACCACGATCGCCGAACGGGTCTGGGTAGAGGCACGCGCAAAATCCGACTGGTCCCTCTTCGCCCCCCACGTGAGCGAGATCCTGACCCTAAAACGTGAGGCCGCCGAGCTTTTGGACTACGACGACCACCCCTACGACGCCCTCCTGGAGGGCTACGAACCGGGTGCAAAGAAGGCGCGGATCGAGGCGATGTTCGAGGAGCTAAAGAAGGGCATCGTGCCACTCATACGCGCGGTCGCCGCGCGAGGCGATGGTGACCGTGCGACCCCCCTCTACGGCGCCTTCGGAGAGGCAGGGCAGGAAGAGTTCGGCAGGGCGGTGGTAACAGATTTCGGCTATGACTGGGAACGGGGCCGCCAGGACCGCTCCGTACACCCGTTCTGCATAAACTTCGGCCCGGGCGACGTGCGCATCACGACCCGCTTCAACAAGGGCTGGCTCGCGCCCGCTCTCTTCGGCACCTTTCACGAATCCGGCCACGCCCTCTACGAACAGGGAGTTAACCCCGCCTACGCCCGCACGCCCTTGGGCGGGGGCACCTCGATGGGCGTCCACGAATCGCAGTCAAGGCTCTGGGAGAACCTGGTCGGGCGGTCGAGGATGTTCTGGTCTCACTACTACCCGAAGCTGCAAGAGGTGTTTCCGGAGACTTTGAGCGGCGTGGACTCCGAGACGTTCTACGAGGCGATCAACGTCCTCTCACCCTCCAAGATCCGGGTGGAGGCCGACGAGGTCACCTACAACCTGCACATCCTCTTGCGCTTCGAGCTCGAGGTCGCCCTCATCGAGGACAGCCTCTCCGTCGAGGACCTCCCTG
>JALZEL010000207.1 GCA_030862075.1 Actinomycetota bacterium
CTGGGGGATCTGGGGCTCGTCTGCGGGGGTGGCGTAGATGGTGATGGTGGAACCCAGAGGCGCCAGAGAGCCGGCGGCGGGATCTGTGCCCCAGACGACGCCCCTGGGGGCGTAACCCTCACGGTACTCGTAGACAACCTGCGTCTGAAAGCCGCTATTCTGGAGGACGTCCTCGGCGTAGTAATCGAAGTACGCGTCCACGCCCGGCACGACCCCCAATCTCAAGGACACCGGGTTGTTCCCCAACGCCGCGTTCAGCTCGGTGGCCCCCTGCACTGCTGCCGGGGCCTCCGGCGGTTCCTCCGCCACCGGTTGGGCGGGCGTCTGCAGGGCCTCCTCTTCGGTCTGCCGTTGCCCCGGCAGGTTTTCTAGGCCCACATACCCGAGGCCAGCCGCGGCGGTACCCCCGCCCAAAAGGAGTAGGGCGAGCACCGAGAAGGCGAGGAGCGCCTTGCGGCCGCCAGGACGCTTGCGCAGCCTGCGACGCCTGCGCGCTCCCGAAGTCCCACCGGCATCTTCGGCGTTCGCGCTTTCTTGCAGATCTTCAAGCATCGCGGAGGCGGAGGGGTAGCGGTCCTTCGGGTCTTTGGCGAGCGCTTTCAGGATCACCGCCTCCAGGCGCGGCGAGATTGCCTTGTTCAGCTCGCTCGGTGGGGTCGGCTCTTGGTGGATCTGCTGGCGGGCGACGCTCCTGGCGCTACCGGAGAAGGGCGGGCTCCCGGTGAGGCAGTGGTAGAGGAGGATGCCGACGGAATACAGGTCGCTACTAGGGGTGGTCTCTTCGCCCTTGAGCTGCTCGGGCGACATGTAGCGGGCGCTCCCTATGATCTCGCCGGGCTCTTCTTCCTCTTCTTCCACGACGCGCGCGATCCCGAAGTCAGCTACCTTAACGGTGCCTTCCCGCGTGATAAGTACGTTCGAGGGCTTTACGTCGCGGTGGACGATCCCACGCTGGTGCGCGTAGTCTAGCGCCCTCAGGAGCTGCATCGCTACCCCCCTCGCGTATCGCTCGCCCAGATAGCCGCCGGGCGTGCCCCTGAGGACGTCTCCGATGTCCCGCCCGTCGACGTACTCGGCAACGATGAACGGCACCTCACCGTCTTGGGAGATGTCGTAGACCTTGACGATGTTCTCGTGGTCTAAGGAAGCCATCACCCGCGCCTCCTGCTTGAAGCGCGAGCGGAAAGAGTCCTCCTCGGCATAGCGGCGATGGAGCGTCTTCAGGGCGACACAGCGCCCGAGGATGGCGTCCTCCGCCTTATAGACGACGGCCATGCCTCCCTCGCCCAGCGTGCTCTGTACCTTGTAGCGCTCCCCGAGTACCGTTCCAACCGAGGCGCTCAGTACCTCATCACCTCCGACGGCTCGTTCTTCGAAAGACAATTATATATCCCTCTTCGTTGCCCGGGTACGCTTGAAGTCGAGTACTGTGAGTACCCGCGACATGTTGCAGGATAACAAAATCTCTTTCAACATTTGGTACGCTCAGGATCGCCCTGCGCTCCGTACGGCAACGAAAGCCCTCGTTCTTGGGGCTCTACAGCGGTGTTCGTAAAGGTTGACCCCTGCTAGAGAATATCGCTGCGACCCTCGGGCCGTGACTGCGACGAGAGAACCCGGTTGGTCGCCGGTCCTGGCGTCCGATGAGTACCGCTGCCGGTACCTTAATCGCGTGAGGAATAGTGGTGTTGAGAGCGACGGCCGGGTTTGGTGCCATGCTCAGGCCTGTGGCGCTTAGCTTCCAACCTCGACTTAGCGAGGAGGCCCGGGTGGCCTGAGAAGGAGCGGGATGAGGGCGCCGACCAGCATGAGCCCGGCGGAAGCATAGAGGGCGGGGTCGTACGAGCCGGTCGCGTCCGCCGACCGTGCCAGGAGGACCGGCGCGCCAAACCCGGCGGCACCAGAGGCGATAACTATGCTCGCGTAGATCGTGCCGATGTCTCCCCTGCCGTAGTAGGCGTCTACGAGCGCCGGTATCGTTCCGTAGCCGCCGCCGTAGCATGTCAGCACCACGAATAAGAGGACGGAAAAGAGCACGAACGAGCCCGATCCCAGCACCGGCAGCAGAAAGAACGACGCACCCTGCAAGAGGAACATCGTAAGAAAGACGTTCCTCGCACCGACGTAGTCCGAGATGGCGGGCCAGAAGAGCCGTCCCGTCGTGTCGGCCATGGCCATTAGGACGACGAAGGCGGAGGCAAGGGTGGCGGTGCCCCCGCCGATCGAGGCGGCCATAGCCTGGGCGTCGGAGTAGACTGCAAGCCCGGCGGTTGTGCTTAGGAAGAACATGGCCCACATCGCGTACCACTGCCACGTCTTCAGGGCCCCGCGGAAATCCCACACCTGCGTTGCTACCTCTGTCTTTCCGTCCCCCCGCTCGGCCTCTCGTCTACCAAGCTCGTGGTCTCCATGCGGGTTCTTCAAGAGGAGAGCGGCGCCGCCGACCACGACGGCGTAGGCAGGCCCCAGGATTCCGAAGGCCGAAAGCGGCCCGCCGGTGGAGGAGATCAGGACCGTGGCCAAGGGGGCGCCGATAGTCGGACCGGCGCCGAAGCCCAGCACCGCTATACCGTAGGCGAGGCCAGGCCTCTCCGGGAACCATCTGGGGAGTACCACGACGGGCGCGACATAGCCCAGGCCCAGCCCGACAGCGGCGATGAGGCCGTACGACAGGTACAAGACGGGGAGGCTCTCTTCGGCGAAGCTGGCGAGGAAGACCCCGAGCCCATAGAGTATGCCGCCTAAGGCACCGACGACGCGAGGGTCTACCCACCTCAGCAAGAGCCCGGCGCCGAAGGAAGCGATGCCGAACGTGAAGCTCGCCAGGAAGAACGCGACGTTGACGTCGGTGACGTTCGCCCCATAGAGGCTCGATAACGGTTCTCGGAAAACACTCCAGGCGTAGAAGGACCCGAGCCCGGCCTGCATGACCACCGCGGCCGCGGCGACCACCCACCGGTTCAGACTGCTATTCACGAGCCTTGAGCCTCAGCTTCGTAACCGCAGTGAAAGAACCAGCCTTTAGCGTCCTCGGGGCTGACGGCAGAGAGAGCTCGCCTTTCAACGGTTGACGGTGCTCATTCCCGCCTCACCGTAGCGTTCGCCGGCGGCCACGCCCTTGGGCATGACCTCCTCGATGCGGCTCAAATCCTCGTCCGTGAGGGTTACGTTCACCGCCGCTGCGTTCTCTTCGAGGTACTCGCGCCGCTTGGTGCCGGGTATGGGCACGACGTCCTCGCCCTGGTGCAAGAGCCAGGCGAGCGCGAGTTGGCCGGGGGTTACGCCCTTCTCGTCCGCCATCTCCCTCACGCGATCTACGAGCTGCAGGTTCTTCTCGAAGTTCTCGCCCCGGAAGCGCGGAGAGGAGCGCCTGTAGTCGTCCTCCGCCAGGTCCTCGAACCTCCGGATCTGGCCGGTCAGGAAGCCGCGTCCCAGGGGGCTGTAGGCGACGAAGCCGATGCCGAGCTCGCGGATGGTGGGTAGAATCTCGTCCTCCACGTCGCGGCTCCACAGCGAGTACTCGGTCTGCGAAGCCGAGATGGGATGCACATCGTGCGCCCGCCTTATGGTCTCGGGCGCCGCCTCGGAGATGCCCAAGAACCGGACCTTGCCGGCCTCGACCAGCTCCTTCATGGCGCACCAGGTCTCCTCGACAGGCGTGTCAGGGTCGACGCGGTGCTGGTAGTAGAGGTCTACGTAGTCTACCCCGAGCCTTTTCAGTGAGGCGGCACAGGCCTCGTGCACGTACTCAGGCCTGCCGTTTACGCCCATACGGGTGCCGTTCTCGGCCCGCTCGTTGCCGAACTTGGTGGCGAGCACGATCTCGTCCCGCCTGTCGGCTATGGCCTTGCCGACGAGCCTCTCGTTGGTAAACGGGCCGTACATGTCGGCGGTGTCCAGGAAGGTGACGCCGACCTCTATGGCCCTGTGTATCGTAGCGACGGACTCGTCCTCGTCGCCGGTGCCGTAAAACTCGCTCATCCCCATACATCCCAGGCCTAACTCCGGGACCGTAAGCCCCTCGCTCCCCAAAGACCGCTGCCTCATAAACTTCCTCCTCTTTAAGCCCGCGCTGCAACGGAACCGTGCTTCCTCTCTTCTCGACCGGCCTCGATTATATTGGAGAGCCCCCTTGGTTTAGCGCCCGAAAGTTAACCATCGAGGAGTGCTGGGGATAAACCCATACTAACGGTTAGGCGACGGAGAGGAGAAAGATGATGGCTCAGTGCGAGGTGTGTGGCAACGAGTACGACAAGGCCTTCCGGGTGATCCTGCCCGACGACCAGCTGCACGTGTTCGACAGCTTCGAGTGCGCGATCCACGCTTTAGCCCCCTCCTGCGAGTACTGCGGCGTCAAGGTTATCGGCCACGGCGTGGAGGCGAACGGCTCCTTCTACTGCTGCGCCCACTGCTCGAGCATGGCCGGGGCGACACAGGTGCAAGATCGCGCCTGAGTTCCCTGAAAAAAGAGCTGCGTTCTCTTAAAGGGCGGTCCGGTCCGACTCGGGCAGGCGGCCGAAGATGGAGCGCAGCCCGAAGTCCTTCGGTAGATCCGAGGTGAAAGAGCGGATGCCCAAGACCTTACGGGCGTCGACCTCTATCTCCCTCCCCGCCACGTGCGGGAAAGATGGCCCGGGCGGCGTAGACCGGCGGAGCGTCCGCGTCCCCGCTTCCGGTATCGGTCTTTACCCGCACGAGGCCCTTGCGCTTGCGGGTGGTCTCCTCCTTCGCCACGGAGAGGCTCATCTCCCCCGCTCCTGCACAGCAAATCGCCAACCGGTGCCACTCGAGAACTAGGGCCTCCCCCGGGCGTAGAAGCTCCCGCGCCGCCGGGGTCAGGCGCACCTTTATGGTGTGCCGGTCCATATGCCTGAGTCTACCAGATCTTTTTTGCCCCCCTGCTCATGCGACACTGTAGCGCCCTTCCGCGCTCGCCTTCGGGGAGCCCCTCGGCGCCAACTCTCACAACCGCGTTGGTGGACCCGAGTAGGATCACACTCGTAATCGCGCTCGCCTACCTGAGCATCATGCTCGCCGTAGGAACCCTAATCTCGTACTTTTCCACTCGTCGATCCCGAACGGGCCGTGTGGGTGCTCGGCGCCTACGCGCTCGCGTTCGTCTTGCTCGCGGCCCTCTTTTTCCGGCGGCGGGACGTGACGTAGACTACGCC
>JALZEL010000216.1 GCA_030862075.1 Actinomycetota bacterium
TTCCTTAAGGGCCCGCCGCTACCGTACCCTCGTCGTCATAGATGACGGGCACGGCATCACCGAAACCCACAAGCACCTGATCTTCGAACCCGGCGTCACCACCCGGCACCTCGACCCCGTCTCGGAACAAGACGGCGCCCCCCACGGCGCCGGCCTCTCCCTCTACCATGTAAAGAACGCTGCCTTCCTCGCCGAGGTCTCCTCCGCCTCCTCGCCGACCGCCGTAAAGGTTGCCTTCGACACCCGTACCATCCCCGAAAAGAGCCTCCAATCCCCGCCACTCCCTGACGCCCGACAAACCTCGAAAACCAACCTCCCCGCGACCCTGGCAAGCTTCGCTGCCCAAAAAGAGGCCCCTCGCCTCTACTACGCATCCCCCGCTCGTATCCTCGCGCGGCTCCTAAAAAATCGTATAATACAAAAAAGCGAGGACGATGGTAGGGGAGTGGGGTGGATGCGGGAGGCGGCCCTACGTTTGGGGTTGGAGGTGTCGCTAAGAACCGTGCAGAGGATAGCAAATGAGGAGGTCCTGGCGGCTGAGGAGGTAATCTCGGGGGCTTTGGTCAGGCAAGCGGGCAAGCGTGCGGCTGGGCGAAAAGGGCCGGGAGGTCCTATACTCTTTGTGGGCGAAGAAGACCTCGCCGAGATACAGGCCACGTTGCGGCGGGCGGCGAGGTCGAGTTACCTGGACCTCGCGAGACTCGACATGGAGAGGCGCCCGGGCGAGGTCGTGTTGAGGGCCAGCATCTATGAGCCGGAGGAAGAGTATGAGTAGCACGACAATTAGAAATAAAAGTAACAAAACGAGCTCTTCGGCCCTGGCCCCGATCCCCTTATCTAAGAAGCCGTCTCGCGCACCCTCGTTTGCGAAGGGCGGGTCAAAGACGGCGTGCATAAGGACGTTCGGGTGCCAGATGAACGTCCACGACTCCGACCGGATGCGGCGTATGATCCGGGACGCTGGCTACGCGGAGGTGCAGCGCTACGAAGACGCCGACCTCGTGGTCCTGAACACCTGCTACGTCCGCGAGAACGCCGTGGACCGCGTCCGCGGCCATCTCGGCGAGCTGGGCCGCCTCAAAAAAGAAGGCCGCGTCAAGAAGGTCGCCCTCGCCGGCTGCCTCGGCGCCGCCGAAGAGGCGAAGGACCTGGAGCGCGCCTACGGCATAGACCTGGTTTTGGGTACTCATAATACATACGAGCTAGCAGAATTCGTGGGCCTACCAGGGATGCAGGAAACACACACGCCGGAGCTTCCGGGAACGGAAGGCGGGCACTCAGCGTTCGTCACCATAATGACCGGCTGCAACTACAAGTGCAGCTACTGCGTGGTGCCAACCGTCAGGGGCAGGATGGTGTGTCGGCCGATGGAGAACGTGGTGGAGGAGGTCGGACGTCTGGTCATCTCCGGCACGCGGTACGTGACGCTCTTGGGACAGACGGTCGATGCCTGGCGGGAGAGTAGCAAGAGGTTCTGCGACCTTCTGGAGCGCGTGGCGGAGGAGGCGCCCAGGGTGTGGTTCACGACGAGCCACCCGTCGAACATGGAGGACAGGACCCTTAGGCTTATCGGGGAGAAGGACACGATCGTGGGGAGGCTACATCTGCCCGTGCAGAGCGGTTCTGACAGGCTGCTAAAACTGATGCACCGGGGATACAGGTCCGACAGGTACCGGCGCAAGATTGAGGTGTTCCGCGAGGCGGTCCCAGACGGGTCTTTGAGCACGGACCTCATCGTTGGCCACCCTGGGGAGACCGAGGAGGACCACGAAGAGACCTTGAGGCTCGTAGAAGACTGCTCTTTCGACGCGGCCTACGTCTTCAAATTCTCCCCACGCCAGGGAACCGAGGCGGCCAATCTCCCGGGAGCAGTGCCGGAAGACGTGGCCCAGAGGAGGTTTCTGGAGGTTTTACGGGCGATAGAGCAGAACGCCTTCTCAAGGAACCGGCGCAAGATCGGCTCCGTCGAGGAGATCTACATTCGGCATGGCCACACCGGTGACGGCAAGGCCGTGGGAGAGACTTGGAGCGGGCACGCCGTCCACGTCCCGACGGACGCGGAGCCCGGGAGCTACGTTACGGCGAAGATAGAATCGGCCGGCCCACACGTCCTCTACGCCGCCGAGCCGTCAAGACCGCCGCGGTGACGGAGCGCGAGCCCCGCCGTTCGGATGCCGTGCAAATGACGCCTAGAAGCCGTCGCAGGGCCTTCGTCGTCTGCGGGCCAACGGCCGCGGGGAAGAGCGAGGTCGCCGACGGGCTCGCCGAGGGTTTGTCCGAGACGTTCCGGACACGGGTAACCTCAATCTTGGTCGACTCCATGCAGGTATACAGGGAGATACCGATAATAACCAACCAGGGCCGCACACGTCCCGCAGAGATCGCCGGCATCGTCTCCGTCGCTGATGAGTGGACGGTCGCTCGGCACAAGGAGCAGGCGGAGGAGGTAATAGATACCCTCCCCGCCGAGATCCCCTTCGTGCTAGATGCAGGTACCGGCATGTACCTGAACGCGATCGTACTGGAGATCCCACTAGCAAGGAAGGTACCGCCGGGGATCCGGGCCAGGGCCGAAGAGCTAGCCTCGGGCACCGAAAACCCGAGGCGCGAGGCCAGACGGCAGGAGCTAGAGCTAGCCGGCGCCTGCGAACGGGGATCCATCTGGGAAGGGGACCTCCGCTACGACGCCGACTTCATCTACTTACGCCCCTCGAGGGAGGATCTCGACCGCAAGATCCAGGCACGCTCCTCCATGATAGTGCGCGAAGGTCTTGAAGAGGCTGAAAACCTCCTTGAATCCGGCGTAGCCTTGAACCCCTCGGTGCGCGAGGCGATCGGCGTGAGGGAGATGCTCCTTCACGCCTCGGGCGCCATCTCGGACGACGAAGCCGAAGAAGCCATCGCCGCCCGCACCCGGAGGCTGGCCCGGCGCCAGATGCGGTGGTTCGACAAGCTCGTGCGCAATCTCCCCGACTCCACCCGCCTCCTCGTCGCAAAGAACGCCGCCGAAGTGAAGTACAAGCATGCAATGCATGATAAAATGGCACCGTGAGCGGGGCAACGCATAGGGAACGGAGTGCGATCCTGGTCGGGGCCGGGGAGGACCGGCAGGTGGGGGAGCTGGGTCGGCTCGCCGAGACGTTGGGGCTCGAGGTGCTAGGTACCCTCGAGCAGGGCCGGCTCGACGGGGTCGGGTATTTGGGGCACGGCAAGCGCGAGGAGCTAAAGGAGCTCGTCGAGCAGAACGGAGCCGGGGTCGTGGTCGCGGACGACGAGCTCTCTCCTTCGCAGGCGCGGGTCCTCGATAAGGCCGCCGGGGTGCCGGTCGTGGACCGGACGGCGCTCATCATCCGCATCTTCGAGGCGCACGCCCAGGACGCCGCGAGCCGCTTGGAGGTGGAGCTGGCGGAGCTTACCTATAGGCTCCCGAGGGTCAGGGGAGGCTATACCGCTTTGAGCCGCCTCGGAGGCGGCGGCGTTACCACCAGGGGGCCAGGCGAGCAGCAGCTCGAGTACGACCGGCGCGTGATCCGCCGGAGGATGGAAACAATCCGAAAGAGGCTACAAGAGGAGAAGGCCGCTCGCGAAGTTCGGGGCGCCCGCCTCAGGAAAGAAGGCCCCCCGAGTGTTGCGCTCGTCGGCTACACGAACGCCGGAAAAACAACTATCCTCAACTCTTTGAGCGGGGAGAACCGCTCGACGGCCGACAGGCTCTTCGAGACACTAGAGACGACCACCCGGCTCATCAAAAGCGCGCCAGCCGAAAACGGGCGCAGTGGCCCGGTGTCCCGACCGGATTTCGTATTGACCGACACCGTCGGGTTCATAATGAAGCTCCCCACCCAGTTAGTCCACTCCTTCGCGAGCACCCTGGAGGCTGCTGAAGACGCCGACGTCATAATTCTGTGCGCCGACGCGAGCAGCGAGAGGCTTGAAGAGGAGATAAGGACTGTTGAAGACACCCTGGCCGAAACCTTCGCAGGGAACGGGACGCAGGGAGAGACCATACTCTGCCTCAACAAGGCGGACCTCGTCTCTGGGGAGCGCAGGTGTAGGCTTGCATCCTCGTACCCCGGCGCCGTGTTGGTGAGTGCCGGACGGGATGCGAGCCCATTGCTGGACGCCGTAAACGAAGCCCTGAAGAGGAGCATGGTGCGCGTAGAGCTCTTTATCCCACACGCCGAATACGGTGCCGTGAGCGACCTCTACGGCAGGGCCGAGATCCACGCTCAGAAAAACACAAACGAAGGCCTCGAACTCGACGTCACCCTCCCCGAACCCCAGGTCCACAGGTACGCCCATTACCGCACCGCCTGACGGAGCAGAGGTCCTAAGACTCTTTCCCGAACCGACCGAAAGGCTCTCGGTCGGGGACGTCTACCGCAATGTCTCCTTCCCGAAGCTAGAAGAAAGACCCTACGTGTTCATCAACATGGTCGCCTCCCTCGACGGCAAGACGACCGTTGGCGGCAAGGCTGGGTCCATAGGAAGCTCGGTGGATCGCACCCTGATGCGTACCCTGCGCGCCCGGGCGGACGCCGCGATGGTGGGCGCGGGCACCTTGCGCGCCGAGAAACTAACCTTGGCTGTCCCGGAGAACCTCGCACAAGAGCGAGCCTCGCGTGGTCTCGAACCCCAACCCTTAGCCGTTATCGCGACTGCAACAGGCGATGTCCCGCTTCCAGAGAACCTGCTCTCCTCGTCGCCCGACAACCTCCTCGTCCTTGTCTCACCCGACGTTCCCGAAGAACGCCTTGCTGCCCTCTCTTCGCACGCCTCCGTCGAAGCCGTGGCGAGGGCTACAGGAGCAAATTCAGGTCTGGACCTCAATGCTGCTCTCGAGGCCCTAAAGGGGCGGTACGCCGTCGAAGTTCTACTCGTCGAGGGAGGTCCTGCCCTAAACCACGCCCTGATAAGCGCGGGTCTCGCCGACGAGCTATACCTGACGCTCGCTCCCAAGCTCCTCGGGGGCAAAAGTCCAGATGCGCTCGC
>JALZEL010000217.1 GCA_030862075.1 Actinomycetota bacterium
TGCAGAAGTCCGGCGCCTGGTTTGCTTACGGGGACGAGCGCCTTGGGCAGGGACGCGAGAACGCCAAGCAGTTTCTCAAGGAGAACGACGATGTGCGCGAGCGCATCCTCGCCGACATCTACGAGAACTTGGGCCTCGACCCTACGGCGAATGTGGAGCGCCCCGGCACGGAGGAGCCGGCCGAGCAGCTGATTTAGGGCTTTCTGTGCCGGTCGTGACCGGCGTGATCGAGCGCCGCGGCAGGTCCAAGGTCTCCGTCGACGGCGAGTTCTGGGCGGAGTTGGACTCAGGCGTCGCAGCTGAGCGCGGGATACGCGATGGGGCCGAGTTTTCGCCTGAGGAGCTCCGCGAGGCACGGGCGGCGGGGGAGAGGCCGCTGGCGATGAACCGGGCTTTGGGCGCCCTGGGCTACCGGGCACGCACCGAACACGAGCTGCGCGGGAGGCTCCTGCGAGCGGGATACGCCGGGGAGACGGTGAACTTGGTGGTCGGGCGTCTGGGGGAGCTCGGGTACCTAGACGACGAGGAGTTTGCCCGAAGCTGGGCGCGCGAAGGGGCACGTAAGAAGTACGGTCCGCGCAGGATACGGCAGGACCTCAAGCGGGCTGGGGTGGACGAAGAGGTTGTCCGGGCTGCGGTCGAGGAGGAGTTCGCCGGACGCTCCGAGTTAGAAGAGGCCGTCGCGGCGGCGCGTAGGCGGTATAATACGGGGGAAGGGTCCGACGCGCAGGCGCGCCGGGTCTACGGTTTCCTCGCGCGGCGGGGCTACTCGGCCGAGGTTTGCGCCGAGGTGGCCCGATTGTACCGGCGGGGAACCGAGGAGTAACGACCGGAATACCGACCGCCGCCGCGGCGATGGGGTCGCAGGAGGAACCCGGTCGCCGCGGCGGCGGCTTTTTGGAGGACAATTCGTATGAACGTTTCGCTGCTGGTCTTGGGGCTGGTCGCCGCACTGGCCGTGGGCGCCGCCGCAGGCTACCTTTACTGCAACTCGAGGGCGCGAGCACGCCAGGCCGAGGCCCGCGCCGACGCCCGCTCAATCGTCGAGGACGCTGAACGCGTGGCAGAGACCAAACGCCGCGAGGCCGAGATCTCCGCGAAGGAGGCGGCGCTCAAGGTCAAGGACGAGGCCGAGGCGGAGATTCGGGCCAGGCGCGCAGAGCTTTCCCGCCTCGAGGAACGCCTGGACAACCGCGACGTTGCCCTCGACAGGCGGGACTCGGAACTCGACGAGAGGCGGCGCGAGCTCTCTCGAAGGGAAGAGGCGTTGGGTTACCGCGCCGCCGAGCTCGAGGCCCGCGAGGCCGACCAGATCAAGGCCTTAGAGGAAGTTTCGGGCCTGACGCGCCCCGAAGCTGAGCGCAGGCTGTTCGACAGCCTCGAGGTCGAGCTCTCGGACAGACTCGGGCGCATGGTGCGAGACAGGACCCTGGAGGCGGAGGAGAGGGCGGACACGGAGGCTCGACGCATCACGGCGACCACGATGGAGCGGTTGGCCTCGGACGTTACCGCCGAGTCGACCGTAAAGGCCGTGGCGCTCCCCTCGGACGACATGAAGGGGCGCGTGATCGGGCGCGAGGGGAGGAATATCCGGGCGTTCGAGGCGTCAACCGGCGTGGACGTGATAATAGACGACACGCCCGAGACGGTGGTCATAAGCTGCTTCGACCCGGTGAGGCGCGAGATCGGGCGCGTCTCCATGGAGCGGCTTGTGCAGGACGGCCGCATCCACCCGGGCCGTATAGAGCAGATCGTCTCCAAGGCCAAAAAGGACGTCGAGAAGGAGATGAAGGCGGCCGGACGGCAGGCCCTCTACGACGCCAAGATCTCCGGCAACATGCATGCCGACCTCCTGCGGCTCTTGGGCGCACTGAAGTACCGTACCTCCTACGGCCAGAACGTGCTGGCTCACTCCGTCGAGGTCGCCAATCTCTGCGGCATGATGGCCGCCGAAATCGGCGCGAACGTGAAGGTCGCCCGTCGGGCGGCCCTCCTGCACGACGTCGGCAAAGCCATAGACCACGAGGTCGAGGGGACGCACGCCTTGATAGGTGGCAGGTTCGCCAAGAAGTCGGGCGAGTCTGACGATGTGGTAAGGGCCATAAGCGCCCACCACCACGAGATCGAGATGGAGACCGTCGAAGACGTGCTGGTGGCGACCGCCGACGCCGTCTCGGCCGCCCGGCCCGGCGCGAGGCGCGAGACGACAGAGACCTACATCGAACGCTTGAGGTCATTGGAGGACATAGCACTTTCTCACCGCGGCGTGGACAAGGCCTATGCCATCCAAGCGGGACGCGAGATCCGGGTCATGGTCCAGCCCAGTCAGGTGGACGACCGAATCGCCGCCAAGCTCGCCTTCGACATCAGTAAGCAGATAGAGAGCGACCTGGAGTATCCGGGCCAGATCCGGGTGACCGTCATCCGCGAGAGCCGCGCGACCGAGGTCGCCCGCTAAGAGAACCTTGGAAGGACCATACAGGGACTTAGGAGATGGTTTCGCCCGCCTGACGGGCGCTGAGGGAGCCCGTCGCAGCCCCTTTCGCTTACGCTCGGTCGAGGACGCCCTCTTCGAGCTTTTACGCAACTCCCGCGACGCCGGCGCCCGCAACGTCTACGTCGCTTCTTCCTTAAGGGCCCGCCGCTACCGTACCCTCGTCGTCATAGATGACGGGCACGGCATCACCGAAACCCACAAGCACCTGATCTTCGAACCCGGCGTCACCACCCGGCACCTCGACCCCGTCTCGGAA
>JALZEL010000254.1 GCA_030862075.1 Actinomycetota bacterium
ACGTGAACTATGTTCGAGTGGTTGAGGGATGCGGCCCTCTGAGCCTCGCGCTTAAAGCGCTCAACGAACTCCTCGTCGTCAGCGTACTCCTCCCTGAGGATCTTAAGTGCGACATCCCGCTCGAGGATCTCGTCGCGTGCTAAGAAAACCTTGGCCATACCTCCGCTGCCCAAGGGGACCCGCAAGCTGTAACGGCCGCCGATAAGGGTCTTCTTTACGTTGGAGTTCACCCCACATCAAACTCTCGAACCTACGACCGATTGTTTGTATACGCCGCCCGAGTAACAAGCCGATAACAAGAACGTGACAGAAAGGACACGAACGAGCTGTAAGCGAATACCGATCGTCATACGTTTCTGCACTTTCCCGCAAAATACCTGCTATGCGAGGCGCGCCCAGCAGGATTCGTACCTGCGAGCGACGTATTAGAAACCAGCGCTAAGTGTCTTTCGCCTCGTGCTGCTAGGTGCCGACAAGCATCATATTTGCAGGTATTTCTGGGTTCCAATTGGTGGTTACGTGCCGCCACATACCGCTGAATGCCAACACGGCGGTCGTCAAAATTGTTGTCAACTTGATGTAGAGCGGGACCGCAACTAAACGCGGTCCCGCTCTACATCCTTTGTCGTCCGCCATTAAGCCGGTTTCCGAGAAACCTACCTAAACGCGGTTCCGAGAGCAGGACACGAGCGCCTAACCGCTAGACCAGCGCCAGCTCTACCTCGTGAGCTTCCTCCTCCAAGAGAGCACGGAACCTCAGAGCCCGTGCGTGTGCATTTTTGGGATCATATAAAGAACGTCTCGCCGTACCACAACACCCATACGGGCACGCACTACGGCTGGCCATCTGAGCGCACCGTCGTGAGCCAGGCGGTCTCCTCCTCGCGCAGCCTCCTCTCGGTGCGCGTCCCGGCCTCGGAGTCGGACATCTAGGCTCCTTTCCCCGCTCGTTCCCAGCGCCGGTAGCTTACCCGACAGGTGAGCACCCGTGCGGCACCACTCTCTTACTCCGGTGCTAGGCCCTTCTCGCGTAGCTCTTCGAGGGCATTCTCCGTCTTTTTCAGGTCGCCCAAGCCCATGCCGTTCAGAACGTGCGGCGCTTTGGTGAACTGGACCTCGCCGTACTCGACCACCTGCCAGCGGTTGCCCCACGGATCTTGGAAGTCCAGACCCTTTCCGGGTAGTATCTCGACACCCGCCTCCCTCAACGCCCGTCGGACGGCCCTCTTGTCGTCCACCACCAGCCCGAAGTGGCGGTGCTCGTCCGGCGGCTGGGTGCGCCCCTCGGCGAGGGCGATGAACTGGTCGCCGGCGTCGATGAAGGCCATTCCGGGACTGCGCCCGCGCAGCTCGAACTCGAAGATGCGCCCGTAGAACTCCAGGGCATCTTCGAGGTCGTCGACCTCGAGGGCGATGTGGTTGAACCCGACGAGCCTGGCGCGGGACGTCATGCCACCATTATCCTTGCCTCTCGGCCATGATGCTAGGCTCCATTAGGTCTAAGTTTGTTAGGAAAGCAACTTACCCCTCTGCATTTTTGCAGCTGCGCTACTACGTCTTCTCCCTATACTTCCTTTGTAGGTCTTCGCCCGCGGGCGCTTCGGCCCATAGGCACGGCCAGTCTCCTCATCGAACTCGAAGTTGCCAAGGACAAAGAGAAAAGCCACCGGCGATCACGAACCCGCGAGCGTATGCAGAACGGCCCGTAGAGCACCGACGAACCGGTCGATCTCGACTTCCCCGATGGCCGCAGATACACACCCCACCCCGCGCGGGTCTATCAGGACGCCTTCGTTGAACAGGCCGAGGAAGACCCGGTGCCTAAGGTCAGCGTCGGCGCCCATCGTGTCGCGGTAGCCCTTGACCGGTTGGGAAGTCAGGTGTATCGCGAAGAGCGAACCGAGGCCGGTTACCTGTGCGGGAAGACCGACGTCCTCGAAAGCTGTACGTATCTGGCGCCGCAAGGATTCGCCCCGAAGGGTCAGACGCTGGATCTCTTCGCCCGTGAGCACGCCGAGGGTGGTCGCGCCGGCCACCAAACTCATAGGGTTGGCGTTGTAGCTACCCGGGTGTGGGATCTGTGGCTTGCCGTGTGAGGGATCGAACATCGCCATGACGTCGCTTCTTCCCCCGAAC
>JALZEL010000257.1 GCA_030862075.1 Actinomycetota bacterium
GGAATGGCGCCATTGTACATTTGGACATCTTCTACGACACCAACGGCAAGTCTTCTCTGCCATAAATGGTGTCACTTGGCGCGACCTGGTGCATCCGCCGGGGGCTTATTCACCGAAGTGCCTAGGGCCGTGTTTGCAAACCCTATCCAGAGTAGGTTGGTCGCTATGAGAAGAGGAGATATCGAGTGGAGACGCAGAACCGGGTTTTCTGTACGGTACCGGTTCGGGGGCTCCACCCGACATCTATGCCGAATTTTGCAAACAAACCCTAGCGTTATGACGGTCCTCGCGGCGAGGTGTGTTACCTAACCCCCTCCAGGGTCGCGAGCTATCAGAACATGGGGTGATCGTTCGCTGCGCTCTCCGGTACGGGCTGCAGGACGTCCCAGTGCTCGACGACTTTGCCGTCCTCTAGGCGGAAGAAGTCCGCTACGGCAGAGCCGCGGTCTTCGGGCGAGGTCTTCAGCAGACTATGCGTGGCGACCAGGTCGCCCTCAGCGATGGAGCGCTTGATGTCGAGGCTCAACTGAGGGAACTGGGCCGTAAAGCCCTCTACGAACTGAACGAAGGCCTCAAACCCGTCGGGAGCTTGGGAGTTGTGCTGGATGTACTGCGATCCGCCGTACTTCTCTACCGCCTCGGCGGGCCTCTTCTCGTTCAACGCCGTGTTGAGGTAGGCGAGCACCGTCTGCTTGTTCTTCTCGGGGTCGGCCATGGACCCTCCTCTCAAAGTCAAGGACGAATAATCAAGACAACTGCTGCGGCATAACGACAGCTACGCCTAGAATAGCGAGTAACACGACTGATGCACCTCACTGCTAACTACCTCCTTTCTTCATCCTGCAACTCCCGGCGGGTCAGCCAACCTGACTCCTCGGCTAAAAGCGTGCCCCGCTCTCCACATTCAGCCCTCGTGTAACCGCGCGGCGCTGCAGCAGATAGAGCGTGTTGCCCCCGAACGCCCACTCAAGATCTTGAGTCCCGCCAAAGGTTTTCTCACACCTCGTTGCAAGCGCGTGCAGCTCGCGAAGCTGCGCGTCGTCGAGACAGAGCGCGTGCACGCACTCGGCAGGAACTTCGAATTCCTGCGTTCCTCCTTCCGGCAGGATGTGAATCGCGACGTCCTTCATGCCGGACGTACGCTCAAGCACCGTTCCCTCGCGGCTTATACGGAAGCGGTCCGGCGTAACCAGTCCCGCCACTACCGACTCGCCGAGCCCCCAGCTGGCTTCGATCACGATCTCGTCGGCGCCATTAGACGGATTCCGGGTAAAAAGGACACCCGCGCAATCGGCGACCACCAGCTCCTGAACGACTACCCCGATCCGCGGCTCACTTGAGAGTCCCAATCTCTGCCGGTAAGCGAGCGCAGACTCCGAGTGCGCTGATTCCCAGATCGCGCGCACCGCATCGGCCAGGGCCGGCAGTGATGGTTGGACATTCAGACACGTCAGGTGCTGCCCTGCGAAGCTCGCCGTCTCGGAGTCCTCGCCCACGGCCGACGAGCGGACGGCGACGGGACCGTCCAGAGTGACGCAGCTCTCCTCCAGCTTGCGGATCGCGTCCGGCTGGTCGGTAGCCACCGCGTCAACAAACCCGACGGGCAAAGCCACACCGCCCGGTACAGGTAGGCCAGCGCGGACCGCTGCTGCCAGCTGCGCCGCTTTTCCACCGTAACTTGACTCGTCGATACTCTCAGTTAGCGTGATCGGTTTCATGCCATAATCACCGCTTCGCCAGTGTTACCATCCACACGCACGCGCGCGTTGTCCGGAATGCGAGCGGTCGCGTCGATGCAGCCCACAACCGCCGGGATACCGTACTCGCGCGACACGATCGCTGCGTGCGACAGGAGCCCACCGCGATCCGTCACGATCGCGCCGAGCAGCGGCAGCACCGTATTGAACGCCGGGCTCGTGGCCCTGGTGATGAGAATGTCGCCCTTCTCGACCCGGGCGAAGTCCTGGGTACCGTGGATGAGGCGTGCTGAGCCCTCGTAGACACCAGGGCTGACCGCAAGACCACGAACCTTCTGCGCCTCGCTGCGTACCTCGGGCGCTACGAAGACGGCTCCCAGGTACACACCAAAGGCTCGCTCCATACGCGCCGCCGCTGGGGGCAACCACTCGGCGGGTAGAGGAGCTCCCGGCTCGGCCCCGAGCACCGGAGGCGCGTCGGCGAAGCTGGCCTCGGCGCGGTAGCGCGCGCGTTGCGCCAGTTCTTCGGCGGACGGGCCGTCGCCGTGCCGGATCAGAGAGCGCATCTCATCATATCCGGCCTCGACGAGGTGCGTGGGGTGCTCGATGCGTCCGCTCTCGGCCAGGGGCTTGCCAGCCGCAAGGATAGCGCGGCGCGTGATCCCTTCGGCCCATAGATTGCAGAAGAGCCCTCGCTCTTCGCGCAGCCGGTACGTAGCGCGTGCTTCAGCGAGCAGCTCGTCGAAGGCATTGCGATGCGGCTTCGGCACAGCGGCCCGAACCTCGGCAGTACGCTGCGCGAGTACGTCGTCCGGGCTCCTAACACCTACGTCTTCGACGGCGCTACGGATCGCGTTGAGCAAGATCTCCGGCATCTCCAGCGCGTAGGGCTCGCTAACGTCGTCACCGTTGACGACTCTGTAGCCGACGAATTTGAGGTAGGCGGAGAGTGCCGCGGCGACTTCGCCGGACAGTCCCCTCAGCGAGTCGAGCACCTCACCGGGCGCATGGGACGAGGCGATCAGAGCGCGGGCTCTCGAATCGTCGCGAATGACCTGCGCCAGGCGTCCGAGTTCGTCGGCAGATCCCCGGGAGACGGGCGTGGCACCCTGCAGGAGATCCTGAAATTCCGATGGGGGGCGTCCGGTCCATTCTTGGACGTGTACAAGGAAGTCGCCGACCGGCACAAACGCCGGCATATTGTGGAGATGGTGCAGATAGAATTGGTGCTCGAGGTTTTCCCGGCACCTGTCCAGGTGTGCCAGTAGCGCCTCGGTGGACAGCATTGATGGATCGACCGCTTGCAGTTCGAGATGATCACGGATCGCCGCGGGCTTCGTCTCCTGGTCCCAGGTTCGCAGATCCTCGCGCCACAGCTTGCGCTCCAAGGCCCTCGCGCTCGTTTTCAGGCGCTCGGAGATCTCCGGATGGTTATGCATAAGCTCGTCCCAGACGTGCTTCGGCGGATGACCGAGCGCGTCTTTCGGCGCACCGACCGGCCGCGGGCAGGCGTAGGCAAATCCGTTGACGAATTGCAGATCGATGTAGTTAAGGAGAAGCCCGTAGCGCCTCAAGGATTCCCGGAACCCGCGAGCGAACTGCTCGGGGTACACCTCTGCCATGAAGCGGGTCACCGGTCGCGTCCAGTGAACGTAATCGAGGAGCCAGGATCCTGGCCCGGGGGGCTCGAACTTCCGTTCCTTCGCGACACTCATCGTTGTTTCTCCTACTTGAGTGCCTGGCAGTTCCGTCCTGTTCACGCTTCTCGGAGTCATGACTATTCGTCCTCCTCACTGCTCGATCGGCTGGTGAATTCCTGCATGCTGTTCGGGTTTCTACGAAGCTCGGTGATGAGGACGCTTATTGCCCATGCAAGGGCCTCTCCGGCCTGCTCGCCTGTGAGGTCCCAGCCATCACGCATCATCTCCCACGCAGCGCCGCTCACGAGGAGGCGCACCACCGCACACGCGCGGCGCGCATCGAGCGGGTCGAGCTGCGCGGTCACGTCCTCCATCGCCGTCTCGATCGCCTCGTCCCGATGATGACCGGCGTCCTGGTGGATCTGTCGATGGACTCTCGACAACAGTCGAGCTCGTATCAGCGCCTCATTCTCATCCCAGTGCGCGAACAACCGTGGCACCCACTCCGGAAACTCATCGACGTTCTCCGGCACCTCACTGATGTTTATGCGTCTGCCGACCCACTCGGTGAGTTCACGCATCAACGCCTCCTGGGTTGGGAAATGTCGATAGACCGTGGGCACGGAGACGCGGGCCCGCTTAGCTGCTCGGGGAAGCGAGAGCTCCTCGAGCCCTTCCTGTAAAAGCTGCTCGGCAGCCGCCTCGAGAATCCGCTCGTGCGTTCGCTCCTTCTGCTCGGCGCGAAGCGGGCTGTTGTAGGTATTGGTTTCGCTCTTGATCGGCTCACTCATGTTATTCCAATCTACTTCATGTTATTAGCAATAACGTCATGTAAATAACCTTAACTCTAATGTCGGTGCCTGTCAAGAAAAATTGGCCCGCTTCTAGGATTTTGATCGGCCCTGGATAGATTTGGGAGCTTGAGTACAGAACTCGCCAGAAAACACCCGCCGTATATGTGCGCTAGAGTCGGCAAAAAGAAAGAACTCCTATCACTGCGGCTTCGGGCGCTCGTGCTGCTGCGGGACCTGCTTCGCCTAGGGCTGTGTAAGCAAAGCGAGAGCCGGTGCGCGTACCGGCGGCACCTTGCCTTCAGCAGGTTGCGGCTCGCCCGTGCTGTGTTTCTTGCCAGGTGGTTGAATGGGCTGCAGCCCGCTCGAGTCCGGCTTGCTGCGGCACTTGTTTCTCCGAGCCTGAAGTCCTCTTGTCATGGCTACAGCCAGAGCAGGATGGCAGCGATCGTCACCATCGCTTGGTAGTTGGCGGCGCGCTTCTCGTAGCGGGTCGCCAGGCGTCGAAATTGCTTCAGTCGGTTGATGAGTCGCTCCACTACGTTGCGCTCCCGGTAAGCCGCCCTATCGAATGCTGGCCCTGATGACTGGTCAGCCTTCGCTGGGATCACCGCTGCAATCCCGCGTCCCCGCAGGTAGTGTCGAACCGCCCCGCTGCTGTACCCCTTGTCACCGACGACGGCCTCCGGACGCACCCGCGGCCGCCCACGCCTCGGGCGCTTCACAGCCCCGGCCCTCAGGAGCGCCGAAAGCACTGGCTGTTCGTGTCTCTCGCCCGCGGTAAGCACCACGACCAGGGGCTTGCCACCGCGCTCGGATCGCAGATGGAGCTTGGTCGAGAAACCACCTCGGCTTCGGCCGAGCGCTTCCGCCGACGGGTCTGCCCCCTTTGCTCCGGCCGCGTGCTGGTGCGCCCGGACGACCGTGCTATCCACGAAGTGCAGGCTCCAATCGAGGCGACCGTCAGCGTCTGCCTGGCGTTGCAACTCGGCGAGGATCACGTCCCACACCCGGGCACTTCGCCACCGATAGAAGCGGCTGGAGACGGTCCTCCATGATCCGAAGCGCGAAGGGAGGTCGCGCCATGGGGCGCCGGTGCGCATGATCCAGAGGATGCCTTCGAGCAGTATCCGGTGGTCCTTGGCCGGGCGACCGCTACGGGGTTTTTGCGGGGGAAGCAGTGGGCGAAGGCGCTCCCACTGCGTATCCGTCAGTTCGGTTCGATCCATGCTGGGAAGCGTACCGCCTCATTGGGTTTGCAGACACGCCCTAGTCGTCGAGCACGGGGTCCTGCCAACATGGGACTCCAGGCTCGTTATTGAGGCCCTCCGGGCTGGTAGCTTCCCGGAGGGCCTGTCTCTTGCCCATAGCCCCGGTCCTAATGGTCTACCCCTCCTCGACCGGGGGCCGGCTTCTTAATACATTCCTAATGCATTCCTAACTCTATCCTTACAAGTTCTTAGTAATGAGCGGTTACGATGGCTTAGCATCAACTTCTTCGGGGCCGGAGATCCTTCCTAAGTTTTCTCTGGCCCCTTTTTGCTGGTGGCCAAAGATATTGGGGGGGTGACGTGGCGGACAACGTAGAACCTATAGTCGAGGAGGCGCTGGACAACCTTCGTGAAGCAACCCAGCGTCTGCGGGCCACACGGAACAGGATGCTTGCCGCCGGCATGCACGACCAGCCAAATTACCGGGACCTCTTCGTCCGCGTGAGCACAGCCCTTGCAATGACCGAAGCTTCCTTCGCGGAGGCCAGGCGTAGGCTCGGCGAGTAGCACAGCTTGATACTTTGTCGCTACCCCGCTTGATACGCCGTGCTAGTACCTCTACGCTCGCAATGGGCCGACGGCGCGGAGGGGGGGAGCCAAACGCGCCGTCGACTGGGTAAGTGTATCTCGACCCGAGCTCTCGGATGCTTATGCGTTAGGACCGGGGCTATGCGGCATGAACCGATCGGGCCGCGGTCCTCTAGCGGGACCCCGGCCTATTATTAGAGAGGAGGCGGAGAGAGAGTTAAGGGCTGGTGGAATAGCTAGTCACCTTAAGGTGAACGAAGACACAAAGGAGGAGAAGATGGTGAGGTTGACAGACAGCAACGAAGAAGAAGTGCACGCCAAGATACGCAGAGCATATGAGGACGCAATGAAAATGGAGGAACAGGAAAGGGCACAAAAGCAAACAATGAGCTATATCGAGGTAGGCCTTGTCTTCCTTGCTGGATTTCTTAGCGCCCTAATCTTGACTGCATACAATTGCTAGACAAGGAGTAGGAGAAAGGAGATGGAGTCTGTCACGTCCTCCCGACCGGGGTGCAGCGGGCTCTCTTTGCATCAGACAGGTAGGATGGCTATGCTACATGGGCTGCGGGGCCGGGTCGCGCGAGGCTGCGAGTGTCCTTTTCCTCCTGACCCCGCTTCTTTAGGCCGGAGAATGCCCTTCACCTCCCCGTGAACTTTCTCCGGCCCTCTTCTTGCTCTCTCCGGGTCCAATTGCCTAAGCACGCCCGAAGTAGGACCGGGGCAACTTCACGCCATGAGGTGACGGAAGCCAGCGTGGTCCTCTACCAGCATGACCCTAATCACCTTCTGGACAACTACCTCCTCTTGCACTCCTATACCCTCCGTGGCATCGGCATCTGCACTCGCACCCGCGTTCCCTTCCCCGGCTCGCTCTCGATCGTAAGCTCCCCATCCAGCGAGTTGGCTCTCTCTTGCATGCTCCTCAGGCCCACTCCGGCAGCGGTGCCCAAATCAAAGCCCCGTCCCTCGTCAGCAACCTCCGCCACCACCAGATCGTCACCGTCTGCCCTCAGGCTCACCAGGACGCTCCTCGCCCCAGAGTGGCGCCGGGCATTGGACAGCGCCTCCTGCAGGATACGCAACAGCTCTATGCCAGCATCACCGAGCGGCGCCGAGGGGAAACCCTCTTTCACCTCCAACTCTATCTGCTGGCCACGAGCCATCTCGCGGTTTCTCTCCACCAGA
>JALZEL010000260.1 GCA_030862075.1 Actinomycetota bacterium
GCCGTAACCCGCGGCGCGAGCTCGGCCTGCAGCCGCCGCGCCTCGGCCGGCGACAGCTCCAAACGGTGAAGCCCTTCAACCCGCACGACACCACCGTACCATGAAACAGAAGACAAAAAGACGAGAAGTCCCAAAAAACACCGGCCCGACCGATGGAACTTGGAGGGGGGAAACTTCCCATCGGCCGGGGCTCGGTTAATTCTAACTATACCCCTACCGTGTTACGTTACCCTTGCTTAGGTGTTACGATTTTGTTGCGTTAGGGGAACACTTTGGTTACGGTTCCCCATTTTTCCGCCTAATCATACTATCATACGGCACTTCTTTGAAGCTAAACCTTTGATTAAGTATCAACGGGATGGGCTTTCGAGTTGTTCTCACGAGACCGTAACCTCTATGGTATGGTAGCCGGTAGCGCCGGAGGGGATAGGGGTGGCCTCTTCTTCGGTCTGGGTCTCGCCTTCGCCGTCGGTGGCGCGCACCTTCAGGGTGTATTCGCCGGCCTGCGCCTCCCAGTAGTAGACGTACTGGCGCCAGACATCCGCGTCGAGCTGGGCGGCTAAGGTCGCGTCGTTCCAGGTCTCGCCGCCGTCGGTCGAGACCTCGACCCGTTCGATGCCGCGGGTGGGGGCCCAGGCGACGCCGCCCACCGGGACGGTGCCGGCGGAGACCGCGTCCCCGTCGCTTATGGTATCTATGCGGGACTGGGTCAGGACCGGGCCCTCCTTCGACCAGCCGCGTTTGATCCAGTACGCGTCGTAGCCCCAGTCGGTGAGCTCTATCTCGGTGAGCCATTTCGTCGCCGAGACGTACCCGTAGAGCCCCGGCACGACGAGCCTGACCGGGTAGCCGTGCTTGAGGGGCAGTTCCTCGCCGTTCATGCCGAAGGCGACCAGGGCCTCGCGGCCATCGAACGCAAGGTCTGTCAGGAAGCCCGCCTCCCAGCCGTCGACGCTGCGCCCCACGAGCTGTTCGGAGGCGCTCCTGATCTTATCCTGGCTCAAGCCGGCTTCGTTAAGTACGTCGGAGAGCAGGACCCCCGTCCAGCGAGCGTTCCCGATCAGCCCGCCCCCCACCTCGTTCGAGACGCAGGACAGAGTGATGTCCCGCTCTAGGGTCTGAAAGCCAAGCAGGTCATCGTAAGAAAGTTCGATCGGGTTGTCTACCTCGCCCATGACGCGCAACACCCAGCTGTCGCGGTTCACGCGCGGCGAGGAGATGGCGGTGTCTATCAGGTAGAAGTCCTCGTTCGGGGTGAACAGCGGCGGCATCCCTTCTACGTTCAGGGATGCCTCGACGGGCGGATCGGGGAGTGTCTCCGGCTCGGAGACCGCGGTAGAGGAGCCTCCCCTCTGCGAGGGCTGCAACGGGTCCGACTCGGAGCCGGCGACAGAGGAGCCCGCTTCGCTCGACAGCACGCGACCAACGCCACCCGCCGTGACGCCCGCCACCGCCGCGGCGCCGCTAAGCACGACGAAGTTCCGTCGGCTGACGGCGATACCCCGTGAATGCGCCTCCCTGGACCTCCCGATGAAGGGCTGCGGCGACGGCTGCCGCTCAGAACCTTCCGTTCCTTCGGCTTCCTCCGGGCCGGCCTCGCGCGCCGTCAGGCTCGAGACTTGTAGCAAGAAGGCAGCCACGCCGACGCCGACGGCGAGCGAACCCAAGACGGTGAGCACCGTGGCGACGGGGGCGATAAACGGCTCGGAGAAGGCCGCAAAGAAGGCTACCGCCGCCAGCACACCGACCCCGACTAAAGCGCCGATCCGGGACCTGAGGCTCAAATTTGCGAGGAAACCGGCGAAGAGCAGCGTGAGGATCACGATGACGGAGATCAGGATCGAGGTCGCCGCTTTGCCGACGACGGCGATGCCCGTGGTCGCGGCGTCGCCCGGCGTCAGCTCTATGATCCGCTGGGCCACCGCCGTGAGCACCGACGGGACGAGCTGGTAGAGGCCGTGGACCAACTCTACGATACCGAACGCTACCATCATCCCTACGCCACCCGCCGCAAAGGCCCTGCGCCTGACATTCATTCGCGCTCTCCAGCGTTGTTAGCCACGATCCAACCTCTCTGCTTAATCCAAGACCAGCTTACCATCGAATCGCCAACCGAGTCTTACATAACAGTTAACTAGTCCTTGAGTTTCAGATTACGGTTGCGGGAGGGTGCCGGATCACCAGTCGCACCGTCCGCTCTGGCGCACGGCGTTGCCGATGGCCCCGGCACCCAGAGCGTTTCGTCCGGGATCGGGTACGCCTCCATAAGCCCCTCTCGCCGGTTTTCAGCACACTGCACCGTGGTCGTGACGGTTACTTTGGGAAACTCGTCGCGTATCTCCTCTAGCCAGAGCTCCAGCGGCCGCTCCGCCACGCCGGAGGCAGAGAGACGATAGGAGCCCGGGACCACCTCCGGGATCGTGCCATGATTGCGGACGTAGAAGAGCTCCGTGGGCGTCACGAAGCTCTGCCGGAACAGGTACTGAGGTGACTCAACGTTGAGGGGCTGCCGGCCCTGGACGATCGTGCCGGGATGCTTTCCTAAAGGCTCCACGTACACTCCTCCTCTACCACAATACAGCAGCCAAATAGGACGACGTGCAAGCGTGTCGCGCGGCGCGCGCTTCTTCCGACGGGGAGATGCTTCCCAAGTCCCGCTGTTTTTACGCGCCGCAGGCGCTCCACGAGACTAGGTCTCGATCCCAATCTTGACACGCTCGCTCTTTGGAGCTACAAAACGTGTTACAGGCTACGACGGGAACGAGTAGGGCCGAAGATACTCCGCAAGAGCGAGCCGGGGGTGGTGGGAAGCCCGGCGCGGTGTACGGCCCGAAGATCCTCCCCGAGCCGCCGATCCCAAAGCGAAGGACTTAGAAAGCGTCCAGGCGTTAGTAGGGTGGGCCGGGTCCGCCCGTTACAGCGCGAAAGAGCTGGTCCGGGACGCAGGCAGATCCCGGGCAAGTGGGGTGGTACCGCGAGGGTCTCGGATCTGGCCCCCGTCCCCGCAGAGAGCGGAGTTTGGCGAAGCTCCGTCCGGCGGGGGCGGGGGCTTCTTGCGTGAGGAGGCTTGTATCATATGTTGTTCGAGCAGGTAAGGCCGCAGGTCAACTTCCCGGAGCTAGAGGATGAGATCCTGGGCTTGTGGAACAGGATCGGGGCGTTCGAGAAGTCGGTCGAGCAGCGTCCCGAAGATAAACCATTCGTCTTCTACGAGGGGCCACCGACGGCCAACGGTCGCCCGGGTTTCCACCACGCCCTCGCTCGTGCCTTCAAGGACCTCATCCCCCGCTACAAGACCATGCAGGGCTACCGGGTCGAGCGCAAGGGCGGCTGGGATTGCCACGGCCTCCCCGTAGAGCTCGAGGTAGAGAAGGAGCTCGGGCTCTCCGGCAAAAACGATGTCGAGGAATACGGTGTCGAGGAGTTCAACCGCTTGTGCAGGGAGTCCGTCTACCGCTACGTCGAGGACTGGCGCAAGATGAGCGAGCGTCTGGGCTTTTGGGTGGACATGGACCACGCCTACTGGACCCTGGAGAACGCCTATATCGAGAGCGTCTGGTGGGCCCTCAAAGAGCTCTACGGGCGCGACCTCCTCTACGAGGGCTACAAGGTGACCGCTCACTGTCCCCGGGATCAAACCTCCCTCTCCTCCGCCGAGGTGGCGATGGGCTACCAGGACGTCGTAGACCCGAGCATCTACGTAAAGCTCCCGCTCGAAGGCGAGCCGGAGGTTAGCCTCCTCGTCTGGACCACGACGCCCTGGACCTTGATCTCCAACTCCGCCGTCGTCGCGAACCCGGAAGTAGAGTACGCGACCGTACGGACGAACGGCGAAAACCTCATCATGGCCTGCGAACTGCTGGACAAGGTCTTGGGCGAAAGGAACTACGAGATACTCGAGGAGCGAAAAGGCGCGGAACTGGAAGGGCTTAAGTACCACCGCCCGTTCGGTTACGTCCCCGTTGAGCAGACCAGCAACCTCTTCACCGTCGTGCTCGGCGACTACGTGACGACGACCGAGGGAACCGGTCTCGTCCACACCGCCCCGGCCTACGGCGAGGATGACGCCCGCACGGGCAGTCGGTACGGCCTCCCCACCCTCCACCCCGTAAAGCCCGACGGCACCTTCGACGAGCACCTCGGCCCCTTCGCCGGATTGTTCGTCAAAGAAGCCGACCCCGGCCTCGTCGAGGAGCTCGAAGAGAAGGGCCTCCTCTTCCGCGCCGAGGAGTACGAGCACCCTTACCCCCACTGCTGGCGGTGCGGTACGCCCCTCCTCTACTACGCCAAGAAGGCCTGGTACGCGAGGACGACCACCGTGCTCGACGAGCTCTTGCGGGAAAACGAGAACATAAACTGGGTCCCCGAGCACGTAAAGTGGGGCCGCTTCGGCGAGTGGCTAAAGAACAACGTGGACTGGGCCCTCTCCCGCGAGCGTTATTGGGGCACTCCTTTGCCTATCTGGCGCTGCGAAGAAGGCCACACGATGGTCGTGGGAAGCGTCGAGGAGCTTAAGGAGCGGGCTTTGAACGCCGTTCCCGACGACCTGCACCGGCCCTACGTGGACGGCGTGAAGGTGGCGTGTGCAGAGTGCGGCAAAGAAGCCAGTCGGGTCCCGGAGGTTCTCGACGCCTGGTTTGACTCGGGGAGCATGCCGTACGCCCAGAGTCACTACCCCTTCGAAGGCAAGGAAGACTTCGATCGGGCCTTCCCAGCGGACTACATCTGCGAGGCCGTGGACCAGACGCGCGGGTGGTTCTACTCACTCCTGGCAACCTCGACGATGCTCTTCGACAGCAGTTCGTACAAGACGTGCCTCGTCCTGGGGCACGTCTTGGATGCCGAGGGTAAGAAGATGAGCAAGAGCCGCGGCAACGTCGTGAACCCGTGGGAGATCTTTGACGGCCAGGGCGCCGACGCCTTGCGCTGGGCGCTCTACACCGCGACGAGCCCTGGTAACCCCAGGCGCTTCTCCAAAGACCAGGTAGACGAGGCTGTCCGCAAGCACCTCCTCACCCTCTGGAACACTTACTCCTTCTTCATCACCTACGCCCGCATAGACGACTTCGACCCGAGGGAGGACTACGTCGAGCCGGGCCAACGGAGCCTGATGGACCGCTGGGCGCTTAGCCAGCTGCAGCTCACGACTCGGACCGTAACGGAGCGTCTCGACGCCTACGACGTGACGGTGGCCGGGAGAGCCATCGGCGAGCTCGTGGACGAGCTCTCGAACTGGTACGTCCGGCGCAGCCGCAGGAGGTTCTGGAAGGGCGAGGACGACCTCGACAAGAAGGCCGCCCACTCGACGCTGTACGAGTGCCTCGTCGCGATCGCCAAGCTCACGGCCCCCTTCACCCCATTTATAGCCGAAGCCCTCTATCAGAACCTCGTCGTAAACGCCGACGCATCGGCGCCCGAGAGCGTGCACCTCTCCGACTGGCCCGAAGTCGACGAGGCCCTCGTGGACGAGGAGCTCATCAGGCAGATGGCGGCCGCGCGCAGGGTCGTGGCCTTGGGAAGGGCGGCCCGCAACGCGGCGGCGATAAAAACCCGCCAGCCTTTGAGGGAGGTCGTCGTGGTGCTGGGCGAGACCGCGAGGACCGATGGCAGTTTCAGGGAGGGTGTGGAGAGCCTCTCGGGGATCGTGCTCGACGAACTAAACGCCAAGGAGCTGCGCTTCGGGGAGGCCGAGAGCGTCCTCGCGTACGACCTCAAGCCGAACCTCTCGGTCGTGGGGCCGAAGTACGGCAGGCTGGTGCCGGGCTTGAGGCGGGTGCTCGCGGAGGCGCCGCCCGAGGTCGGGGCACGGGCCGCTTCGGGCGAGGAGGTCAGGTTGAGCGTGGACGGGCAAGAGGTCGTGCTCGGTCCCGAGGAGTTGCTCGTCGAGCCCAAAGAGAGGGAAGGGTTCTCGCTCGTGCGCGAGGGGAACCTCGCGGTAGCGCTCAAGACGGAGCTCGACGAGGATCTCGTGGACGAGGGCTTGGTGCGGGAGCTCGTCCACAAGGTACAGAACCTCAGGCGTGAGGAGGGGTTCGAGATCGAGGAGACCGTCTCGGTGGCACTCGGGGGGAGCCCGAAGGTAATCGGCCTCCTGGAAGGACCGTGGGGCGAGTACTTCAAGTCCGAGGTCCTCGCCCGCGAACTCAGGATCGATGGCGAAGCCGGCGGCTGGGGATCCAGCAGCTTGCGGCTGGACGGAGAGGAGCTGTGGGTAGAGGTAAAACGGCTCGGCAAGATCGATTCGGGGTAAAGGTCCGACGAAAACGGGTATAGTGTGTAACCTAGTATGTAGGCAGAGGGAGGGAGGTCCCACTTAATGTTCGGAGGGAAAACGCAGGCCGAGGGTACGTCGCTCGTCCCGATGGCGTCTTTGGCCGCCGCTTACACCGGGGTGAGGCCCATCGTCGAGAGGCTGCTCTACGACGATGACCTTAGAGACAACATCCGCACCCTGGTCGAGTCAACCCGCAAGATACTGAACGAGGTCTCCGACGAGGAACCGACCGAGATCGTCGCCCGGCTCTGGGACGACGACAAGCTCCGCAGGGAGATCGAGTCCGTGGTCGGAGCACTTCAGGAGGGGACCAAGCGGGTGCGGGGCGAGAGGGTAAGGACCGGCGGCGGAGGCGGGAGGTTCTTGCTGGTCCTGATCCTGGCCGGCGGGGTAGGCTTCCTCTTCCTCAACCCGAGGACCGGTCCGGAGGCGCGCAGGATCGCCGGGGAGGTTTTCGCCACGCTCCGATCCGGAAGCTAGCGTAACGCCCTGCCGGGAGCGTTGTTAGGAACGTCCTTCCGACGGCCGGCGCGGCGCGAAAGCCGGGCACAAGAGTTTAACCACCCTGTCGAAGGCGTGGGCTCCTTCCCATCTCCCGACGGCCTCGACGAAGGAGGACCGCAGGGTGGCGAGCCCCGCCACGACTTCGCCTCGAGCTCGCTCCGCCCGGTTGCGGGCGCTCTCGCTAGGGGTACCAGCCTTCTCCAACCGTTCGGCCTTCTCTTTGAGCCTCGCGGCCCGCTCCAAGTTCGAGGCGTGGGCGTCGAGGTACTCGCGGACGGTCTGCTCCGCCCGGGCTTCCAGAGCCGGCATCCGCACGGGTTCGGTAAAGTCGGCGTTGCGACGACTTTGGACGCGGGCGCGTACACGTCCCAGCCTCTCCTTCCAGCGCGGCCTCCGGAAAGTTCTCAGGAAGATGCGAAACCTCGCGGGTACGAAAGGCGGTAGACTGCTCTCGCTCATGGCGCGTATTCTAATCCGCTCGGCTCTCCTCGTTGTGATAACGTTCTCACTGTACCTCTCTGTCGGCTGCTCCGGCCTCTTCCAGGATCCGCGCGAGCAGGCCAACGACCGGCTGGCCGATGCCAACCAGGCCATCGAGGAGCACAACCGGCTCTTTGAGGAGGCCCGCAGCACCTACGAAGAGGCCAAAGGGGCCGTCGAGTCCGGGGAGATTACCCAAGCCACCACCCAAGAGACGGAGCGATTCGCCGACGCCCGGAGCACCATGCAGGAAGCAAGAAGCCAGCTCGCAGAGGCCAGCGAGCCTCTCTCGGACGTGCAAGACCTGGACGTCGAAGCCGAGATCCAGGAATACGCCGGTTTTCTCTCCGACGCGGTAGACGCCCAGCTCGTCGGCGAGGAGAGCGAGATAGAGTTCTACGAGATCCTCGAACAAGACCCGACGCTCTCCGAGAACCGCGAAGAGGCCCTCGGAATCCTCGCCGAGGCCGGCGACGGGTACGAAGAGGCCCAAAACGCCTACGGACACGCCCAAGAGCTCGCCGACCAAAACCCGGAGCTTTTACAGGAGAGTTGAATTCGGGCATCAGGCTTCAGGAAGGAGTGGGCAGGGGAGGTTCGGTCGGACAAGACCTACGCCACGAAGCGTCCTCGCGCGCAACGGCCGTATTCTCAAAACAAGCAAGTTCTTGGTACCTGACCGCTGATACCTGACACTAAAAGCTACAAAGGTTGACAGGTCGGGCAGACGTGAGTACCGCGGCCGGCGACACGGGATTTCTCTATCTTCGTAGAACAGACCGGACAGGGCTCGCCCGCTCTGGTGAAAACCTTTAGCTCGTGCTGGAATTTGCCGTTCTCACCGAAGGCGTCGTGGTAGGAGTCGAAGGTCGTGCCCCTGAGCTCGATAGCTCGCTCTAGTATGGCGCGGGTGGTGGCGTGGATGGCCCTTATCTCCCCTTGCGCCAAGGTGTCGGCTTTTCGGGTCGGGTGGACGCCAGCGGCGAAGAGCACCTCGTCCACATAGATGTTGCCCAGTCCCGCGACGACGGACTGGTCGAGGAGCAAACCCTTCACGGCGGCACGGCGTTTGAACGCGTCCGTCAGGTACTCGGCCGAGAACGCTCGCGCGAACGGGTCGGGGCCGAGACGTGAGATCAGGGGGTGCTCATCCACCCGTTCGGGCTCGTACAGGTCGAAGTAGCCGAGCCAGAGCCGGGTGAAGGCGAGTACGGGCCCGCCGTCGAACTCGACGACGGCCGTGTTGATCCTGTCCGGTTCTTGCCACGCGGGCAGCCGCAAAACGCGTCCCGAGATGACTAGGTGCACGACGCCTACGACCTCCCTGAAGTCGAGCACGATGATCTTGCCACGACGCCTTACGTCCCTGAGCGTGCGCCCCGCAAGCCACTCGCAGAACCCTTCTACCCCTGCGTTCGAGACGTCGTCCCTAAAGATCCCGGCCCTCAATACCTTCTTGCCCGCGGCTAGGGCGCGGACATCCTCGGAGATCACGGTTACCTCCGGCAGCTCGGGCACCTAGAGCGCCTCCTCGAGGAGGTAGCGGACGAAAGAAGCCACCCCGTCCTCGTCCACCGGCGGGGCCACAGCATCGGCGGCGGCCCGGACCTCCGCGGTCATCCCTCCCACCGCGACACCTAGCCCCGCGAAAGAAAGCATGTCTACGTCGTTGTCTGCGTCGCCAAAGGCGAGCGTGCGCGCGGGGTCTATCTCCCAGCGCTCGCAGAGAAACTTCAGGGCCTCGGACTTCGTGCCTTGCAACCCGCCGACCTCGACGTAGTGCGGGAGACTCCGGGTGACGAAGAGGCGTCCGGAGAACGTACGCCGGGCCTCCTCCAACCACTTCGGTACTCCGGTGGGGTGATCGACGATTACGAGCTTCGTCGGATCCTCCCCGCCGTTCAGGAGCCAGGCCGCCGGCGACTCGACGATCTCGGTGTCTAACTCCTCGGAGCGTCGCAGGTGCTTGAACACTGCCGTGGTCTCGGGGGAAGCCACGATCTTACTGTCTGTGAATACTCTGGCGTGCAGTCCTTTTTCCGCCGCCCACTCCAAAACTTCTACGCTCACGTCTTTGGGCAGCGTGCGATGCAAGAGCGTTTCACCGTTCATAAGGCGGACCATAGAACCACCGTAGCAGATCACCGGTTCCTCACCCTCAAAGCCGAGACGTGCTGCGTGCTCGCAAGCACCCTCGAAACGCCGTCCCGTCGCCACAACGAGCCGCATCCCTCGCTCCCGCAGCGCACCTAAAGCGCCCATCGTCGCCTCCGTTACTGTCAAGTCGCGGCGCAATATCGTGCCGTCGAGGTCGAAGGCCCCGAGGTCGAAGGGAAACCGACTGTCTCGCGCATTGTGTGATGTTTCGAGCAACAGAACCTTTCGCGTTAATGTCGAGCCGGGGGATTCGACTCCCCGACCTCCGGCGTGCAAAGCGGCACGACGAGTTTACCAACCTCCGTGGGCATCCAGGAAGCCGCTCACCTGAGCCCAAACGTGAAGTCGTGCTTTCGCGGTTAGCTCGAACAGGCAAGCACGAAGGAGAGCCGGGCTGGGCTTGCGTTAGGTGGGGGATAAACAGCGGCAGCCCGGTCTAAAGATCTAGTACGGAAAGTCATCCTTGAGGGTTTCGTCCAGCAAGAGAAAGGGCCAAAACTTCGAGGATCATCTCTCCCTGAGGAAGAAGAACCAGAGCATCAGCCATATATCGACACCATGAGCAGGGCAGGCAGGAAGAGTCCGAACATATATACGATCAAACGTTAGCAAGCGATAGGTGAAGCGCATCGGACATCCGGCACACTTATCGCGTAGAGGCCGGAGCCCTGAGGCAGGGGCTCCGGTTCACCTGGTAGATTCCGGTGGTGCCGTAGCTACTTCAAGATCTCCCTAGCCGCCCTCTTCGCTTTGTCAGCTCCCTTCCCGGAGCTCTTCTTGCCCTTCGTGCCACCGCCGGATCCCTTGCTCTTCGCGGCTTTGTTTATGGCCCCTTTGGCCTCTTTCCCCAACTTGCCCATGCGTTCAGACCTCTCCTTCCACCCGAGTGGGTATCTCGTTACCGCTATCCTTACCCCTC
>JALZEL010000293.1 GCA_030862075.1 Actinomycetota bacterium
GGATCTGGTCGGCAACGACATCTCCAGTAACATGCTCGAACTCGCCCGCAAGAAGGGCGCCTACAAGGACTTGCACCAGATGGAGCTGGGCAAGCAGCTCGACTTGCCCACGGATGCCTTCTCAGCCGTCGTGGCAACGGGGGTCTTCGCCGCGGGCCACGCCTCGCCTGAGTCCTTTGATGAGTTGATCAGGGTCACCAGGCCTGGCGGGCACATGATCTTCAGCGTGCGCACCGACGTGTACGAGGAGGGGGGCTTCAAAGAGAAGCAAGAAGCCCTCGAAAGGGAGGGGAGGTGGCGGTTTTTGGGGATGACCGAGCCCTTCTCGCACGTGCGCTACGAAGATCCCGAGCTAAAGGTGAGGGTCTTCGCCTACCAGGTGCGCTAAGCGCGCCCGCGGCTCGTCGCCGGTGACTCCAGAGGCTTAGAGCACCTTAGGCAGGTACGAGGGACGCGACTTCTCGAAGGCTTCGAGGTCCTCCTCGTGCGTCAGCGTCAGGCTTATGTCGTCGAGACCTTCCATGAGCCGTTGGCGGGTGAAGTCGTCCATCTCGAACGTCTCGTAGACGTTCGGGCCCGAGACTATGCGCTCCGTGAGCTCGACGGTTATGATGGTCTGCGGATCCTCGCGTACCGCGTCCAGCAGCTTCTGTAACGACTCCTTTGGTAGCTCGACGGCCAGTAGACCGATCTTTGCGCAGTTGTTCTTGAAGATGTCAGCGAAGGAGGGGGCTATGATCGCCCCGAACCCGTAGTCCTGAAGGGCCCACGGCGCGTGCTCGCGGCTCGACCCGCTGCCGAAGTTCTCCCCCGCCAGGAGGATCACGGCGCCCTCGTGTTCGGCCTTGTTCACCACGAAGTCCGGGTCCTCGCGCCACCCGGAGAAGAGGAACTGGCCGAAGCCGGTGCGCTCGATGCGTTTCAGGGCGTCGCTCGGCACGATCTGGTCGGTGTCCACGTCGGAGTACCCGAGCGGCAACGCTTTTCCAGAGACGCGCTTTACCGGATCCACTAGCCCACCTCCAACGGCACGCCAAGGTCGGACGGGGAGGCGAAGCGTCCCATCACGGCGGTAGCCGCCGCGATGACCGGGGACACGAGGTGTGTACGCCCGCCCTTGCCCTGACGGCCCTCGAAGTTGCGGTTCGAAGTGGACGCGCAGCGCTCCCCCGGAGAGAGGATATCGGGGTTCATCCCGAGGCACATCGAGCAGCCGGCGTTGCGCCACTCGAAGCCTGCCTCCGTGAAGATCTCGTCCAGACCCTCCTCCTCGGCCTGGGCTTTCACGCGCATCGAGCCGGGGACGACGAGCGCCCGGATGCCCTCCTTGACCTTGCGGCCTTCGAGGACGGCGGCGGCGGCTCTGAGGTCCTCGATGCGGGCGTTGGTGCAGGAGCCCAGGAAGACAGTGTCCACCTCGATGTCGCGGATCGCAGTGCCGGGCGCGAGGCCCATGTACTTGAGCGACCGCTCGTGGCCCTCGTTCTGGGGCTCGGGGACCTCGCCGTCCAAGGCCACGGTCTGTGCCGGGGTCGTCCCCCAGGAGACGTACGGCACAAGATCCTCGGCCCGTATGACGACTTCCTTGTCGAACTTTGCGTCCTCGTCGGTCCCCAAGGAACGCCACTCCTCGACGGCTCGCTCCCAGTCTTCGCCCTTCGGGGCGTAGGGCCTGTCCTTTAGGTACGAGTAGGTCGTCTCGTCGGGGGCGACGAGGCCAGCCCTCGCCCCGCCCTCGATGGACATGTTGCAGACGGTCATTCGGCCCTCCATCGAGAGGGAGTGCACGGCCTCGCCCCGGTACTCGATGACGTGTCCGACCCCGCCGCCGGTCCCGATCCGGTTAAGGATGCCCAGCATGAGATCTTTGGCGGTGACGTCTGCTGGGAGCTCGCCCTCGACCGTCACTGCCATCGTCTTGGGCCTGCGCTGCGGGAGGGTTTGCGTCGCGAGGACGTGCTCTACCTCGCTCGTCCCGATGCCAAACGCCAGCGCTCCGAATGCGCCGTGGGTCGCGGTGTGGGAATCGCCGCAGACTATGACGAGCCCCGGCTGGGTCAGGCCCATCTCCGGGCCTATGACGTGCACGATGCCCTGCCCGATGGAGCCCCACTCGTTCAGCTCTATGCCGAACTCCTCGCAGTTCTCCTTTAGCGCCTCCATCTGCTTCGCGGAGACCTCGTCTCTTATAGGGAGCCCTATCTCCGTCGTCGGCACGTTGTGGTCCATCGTGGCGAGCGTGAGGTCGGGGCGGCGTACCTTACGGCCCGCGAGCCTCAAGCCCTCGAAAGCTTGCGGGGAGGTGACCTCGTGCACCATGTGCAGGTCTACGTAGAGGAGATCTGGCTCCCCCTCGGCGCTGCGCACCACGTGCTTCTCCCAAACCTTCTCTACGAGCGTCTTCGGTTGGTTCACGCCTCCTCCTCTACTCTGTCTCGCAAAACGTCTCTCTCGCTCCTCTTACCGGTCGCGTCTGATCCGGAACGTGCCGCCAGGATGTTCAGTCGCACGTAGTCCATGACGGGCGGCTCCTCCACGGACGCGACTCTCTCGGCCACCTCTGCAGCGAAGGGGTCGCGATCCTCCTCCGGCAACCTCTCGAGGTGCTGGCCCAACACCACCGCCTTGAGGAAGCGGGTCAGTTCTTCGACCGAGCCGAACTTTGTGGGTTCTTCGTGCAACCAGGTCTCGACCTCTTCGAACCCGGCGGCCTCCAGGCGAGCTTTGGTCGTCTCTGGGTCAGCGTATACCTTGGGGTCCTCCCAATCGACAAAAGCCTCCCGGAAGCGCTCCTCGCCCATGACCTCCTCCGTGGCTCTGGTCACCCGGGAGATGTTGCCCTTACCTCCGCACTGCGCCACCAGCCGACCTCCCGGCTTTAAAGCTCGCGCGAGTCGGCCGAAGAGGCGTTCGTGGTCTTTTATCCAATGGAAGGTGGCGGTCGAGAGGATCAGATCGACCGGCTCCTCGACCTCCAGCCAGAGGAGGTCCTGCCGCTCGACCCTCACCCGCGGGTTTCCGGCAAAACGTTCCCTGGCTGCCTCCACCATCGCCTCCGAAGCGTCCACGGCCAACACCGTACCTCCAGGTATGTGCCGCAAGAGAAGCTCAGTCACCCTACCCGTCCCGCACCCCGCGTCCATGGCGGCCTCTTCCTCCCACAAGACCAGCCGTTCCAGAAGGCCCGCCCCCCAACGGGTCTGCGGCGCAGAAAGCTCCTCGTACTCCGCGGCGTCCCATTCGAGCGTCAAACTTCTCCCGCTCCCTTGCTTTGTCTCATTATATGATATACAGTAATCATTATATGGACAGTATAGACGAGGTTTTGCTCAAAGACAAGGGTACTGTGGTGAGCGGGGTTGGGGTTTTGGACAAGGCGGTCGCGATTCTGTCTTTCCTCTCGGAGGGTGGCCCGGCGAGCCTGACGGGGGTGGTCGAGGGGACGGGGTTGGCGCGGCCGACGGCACACCGGCTCTTGACGGCGTTGGAGACACACCATCTGGTGGCGCGTAGTGGGGGACGGTATGTCCTGGGGCTGCGGTTGCTGGGGTGGGCAAACAAGGCGACGGCGGGAGCTGGCCTCGTGGAGGCGGCGCGGCCAGCGCTGACGGCTTTGAGGGACGCCGCGGGCGAGAGCACGCAGTTGTACGTGAGGGAGGGGGAGGCCCGGGTCTGCGTGGCGGCGGTCGAGCGGGCGACGGGGCTCAAGACCACGGTGGCGGTGGGAGCTGTGTTGCCGCTCGTCCGCGGATCGGCGGGGAAAGTGCTGCTCGCGTGGGCTGAGGACCGGGAGCGGTTCGCGGACGAGGTCGACCTTTCGGTGCTGGAAAACGTAAGGCGCAAAGGGTGGGCGGAGAGCGTGGCCGAGCGCGAGGAGGGGGTAGCAAGCGTAAGCGCCCCCGTCTTCGGTCCCAATGGAGAGCCAAGGGCGGCGGTTTGTGCGAGTGGCCCGATCTCACGCCTCGGAGAGCGTCCGGGCGAGCGTCTGGCGGAGAGGGTAGTGGCGGCAGCGCGGGAGATCGAAGGAGCTTTAGGCTCTTAGAGAAGGGCTTGAGGGGTTCGAGTCTATTCGGCGCCCAAAGGCGTGGACTAGCCCACCTTCCCGGGGGGATGCAGTTCGATAAACGTCTGTGCCACCTCGGGCATCTCTTCGCGCATCCTTTGCGTTATGCGTTCGAGGAGATCCTCGATCTGGTCGGTTTTGAGCCCGTCTACGACGTGGATCTCGGTGTTCACGAGCACGGCGTCCGGTCCCAGGTGCATAGTGAGCAACCTCAAGACGTCCGTGACCTCCTCGAAGGAGGTCATGATCTCGCGCAAGCGCTCCTCGTCCTCGGGGGGCACCGCTTCGCCCAAGAGGAGCGCGCGTGAGTCGGCGCCGAGCTCGAAGGCGACGAAGCCCAAGATCACGCCGACGCCGATGGAGGCGATGCCGTCGTAGACGTGGTTGCCGGTTAGCTGGGTAAGCAAGAGCCCCGCGGCCGCGATGGCGAGCCCCGCGAGCGCCGCCGCGTCCTCGTAGAGCGGTACCTTCATCGTCGTGTTGCGCGTGGTCCTGAAGTGTCCCCAGAAAGAACGGTTCTCGTCCCTCGCGGACTTCAAGAACTCGCGGGTGCTGACTACCAGAGCGCCGCTTTCGAAGACGAACGCCGCGCCCAGGACTACGTAGGCGATCAGGAAAGACTCCCCCCCCTCCGACTCGCCGGTTATCTTCGTTATGCCCTCGTAGACTGAGAAGACGGCGCCGGCCACGAAGAGCCCCACGGCGACCAGGAGCGACCAGAAGAAACGGTCCTTTCCGTGACCGTAGGGGTGCTCCCGATCCGGGGCGCTCTTGGAGAGGGGCAGGCTGATCAGCAAGAAGACCTGGTTGACGGTGTCGGCCACCGAGTGGGCCCCCTCCGCCAGCATGGCGGCGCTCCCGGAGATGAACCCGGCGACGAACTTGGAGATGGCGATCAGAAAGTTGGCGACGAACGCCGCACGGACGGACCGCTTCGTTCCCCGTTCTTCGTCGCTCGCGCCCTTGTTCGCCGCCACGTAACTCTCCTACAACGCCCCGTGCAACCCGCTTTGGCTCTCGCGGGGAAGGCAAAACCGTGCAAAGGATATTTGATCCACGGTCTTCTTTCTACCCAAACGGCCGCGCCACCTTGCCCAGCGCGCTAGGCGAGACGGTGCTCGTAGATCTTCTCCAGGTTCGGCTCTCCGGAGTGGTCCAGGGCGGCCTTTTCGAACGTCAGCGTGGCTCGCTGGTTCTCCAGCTCCAGGGTCTCAACCTGGTTCTCGAACCACAGCTCTTGATGGGTCAGGCGCCAGTCGGCTTCTTCTTTACCCAGCCACGCAAGCCGGGACAGGAGGCGCCCTACGAGCTCGCCCGGCTTTGTCCAGCCAAGGCTCTG
>JALZEL010000302.1 GCA_030862075.1 Actinomycetota bacterium
TTGCTCTCGCGGAGTACGACCTCGATCTGGCGCGGGTCCTTGTCGTACCGAGCCGCAAAGCTCTTGGCGAGGACCGAAGGCTCGACGGTGGCCAGGTCCACGAGACGTCCTTCGGCCTTGCTCACGACCTTGTGCGTCACCACCACCACGTCGCCTTCCTCGAGCAGGTCGTCTCCCGCGGCCCGGGCGATGAGATCCGCCAGGTCGTCGCCTGGTCGGACCTCGGGGATGCCGCCTACGGGCAACACCCGCAACTCCTCCGCGGGTTTATGGGCCTTCGAGTCGGCCTTCGCAGGGGCGCTTTGAGGCTCGTCGCCGAACCGTGCCAGATCCTCTGCGGTGTCGAGGTCGAAGGCGAGGCGGGTCCGCTCGCACACCTTGATCGAGAGTCCCCGCTCTCGGGCCGCGTTCAGGTGGGCGTCGAAACTGTTCGGGCCGAACGCGAACGGCAAAGCATCCGCGGGACGCAACAGCAGGGCGTTCGTACCGGTACGCCCGGCATCCGGCGAGACCACCGCGAGCGGCCCTTCCGCCCTTTCCGCCGCCTCCAGGACCGCCCCAACGTCCGGCGCCTTCAAAAGAGGCAGGTCGGCCGGGAAGACGAGCAGGGACGACGCCCCCCTTTCGACCGCCCAGTGCCGGGCCTCTTCGAGCGCCGGGTTCAAACCGCTGCTCTCCTGCATCAGCGTAGCGGCGCCCGCTTCTTCGGCGATCTCGAGCACCGTCCGGTCCGGGCTCACGACACACGCGCGCTCCACCCCGGCACCCCGGAGTGCCGAGAGGACGTTCTTCATCATGTACATTGTCAGACCGGCCCTTGCGGACGCGTTAAGGACCGGCTCGAGCCGGCTCTTCGTCCCCACGAGGTCCTTCACCGGCACCACCGCGAAGAGCGTCACCTCAAGCCCCCAACCCTGAGCAGAATAGGAGAACTTCCCGCGCCAGGCGCTCCCGGTCGGCCTCATCGTGCATCACCGCGTCCGTCGCGAAGACGTGCATCCCCAGAGCCGAGATCCCGGCCTCTTCCTCCTCGTCGAACCGGTCTATAACGAACCCGTCCAAGACCCCTTCATACATTCGGGCGACACCCGTGGCGGAGACCTCGTGGTTGAGGGAGCGGAGCATCTTGTCCGCCGGGCCCTTGAGCGCCCTTCCACCGACGATGGGGCTCACCGCGACCTTCGGCGCGGAAGAGTTCGCCAGGAGCTCGCCCATCCCCGGCACGGCGAGTACCGGACCGATGCTCACGATGGGGTTCGAGGGGCAGAAGACGACGGCCTCCGCGTGTGAGATCGCTTCTTGGACTTCAGACGGGACACGAGCACCTTCTATGCCGCGTAGCTTTACGCTCAAGACTTCGTCCCTCTGGCCGCGGCGCACGAAGTACTCCTGGAACTCCAGGAGACCTTCTGGGGTCTTTATGATGGTCGAGACGGGTTCGTCGCACATCGGCAGGATGCTGCTCCGCACCCCCAAAGCGCCGGCGAGCCTGGCGGTGATCTCCGTGAGACTAACGTCCTTGCGGAGCCGCTCCGTGCGCAGTATGTGGGTCGCAAGGTCCCTGTCGCCGAGCTTGAACCAGGCGTCTTCGCCGTAGGCGGAGATCATGTTCAGGGCGGTGAAGGACTCGTCAGCGACGCCCCAGCCGGTCTCATTGTTGGCGAGGCCGGCGAGGGTGTACATCACCGTGTCGAGGTCGGGGCAGACGCGCAGTCCCCACAAGTCGAAGTCATCGGCGGTGTTGACGACTACGGAGAGGTCGCCGGGTAGGAGAGCAGATTGCAACCCCGCCGCGAGCTTCGCGCCGCCGACCCCACCGGCGAGGGCAACGACCTTCAACGGTTTTCCTCCGGCACGTCCATAAGTATCAAGCTGCTATCTTAACGTGATGGAGGTGAGTATGCTGCAAATCATTTCGGTTCTCGGAGCGCTAGCCATACTAGGGGCTTATGTCGCCAACCAGTTCCGCCTCATAGGTCCGTCGAACATGTCTTACTCGGCT
>JALZEL010000334.1 GCA_030862075.1 Actinomycetota bacterium
ACGACTTCAAACAACCGACTGGCAAAGCCCTCGCCCGCTGGGCCGTAGGCTACGCGCAGAAGCAAGGGCTGGAACTACCCGAGGAGGTCGCCGAGGAGCTTACTACGCGCTGCTCCGACGACAAGGTTCGGGTCTCGAAAGAGGTGGAGAAGCTCGCGCTCTACGCCGGTGAAACGGCGACCCTGGATGACGTCGAGGCGTTGTGCCCGCCGGACCTTCAGTCCAACATCTTCGCGTTCGTGGACGCTTTGAGCAACGGGGACCGGGGCGAGGCGCTGGGTCTCCTCGAAGCATTGCTCGCGACCAGCGAGCCGCCGCTCAGGGTTACGCATATGGTCCGCCGCCAGTTCAGGCTCCTCGCTCGCGCCCACGCCCTCTTCGAAAGCGGCGCTTCCCGCTCCGAGGTGGCCAGCACGCTCAAGGTCCCGCCCTTCGTTGCCCGCAAGCTTGAAGAGCAGAGCCAGAAGCTCGACAAAGAAGATCTCGAACGCGCGCTCGCCCTCGCACTCGACCTGGAACGCGGCCTCAAGGGCGGGAAGGACCTCGGAGACGAGCTTCTGGTGGAGCTTGCCGTGCTAAAGCTCTCAGATTAGCAGCATTCGACCTTGTGGCAGACGATCATGAACGCGTAGTCGCGCGGGAAGACGATAGGCTCGCGAGAGGGTTACAGTAGTGGTTAGCTTTCGTTACTGGCGCCGGCGAGCGCCTTATCGAAGCGGCTGGTCTTGCGGGCAGCTTTGTTGGTATGGATAACGCCCTTGGAAGCTGCCTTGTCGTAGGCTTTCTGGGCTTCATCCCTGAACTGTGTAGCCCTCTCGATGTCGCCGGCGTCGAGGGCCTTGTAGAAGTTCTTGGAGACGTTCCTCAGGCGGGTACGGACGGTCCTGTTCTGTTCGAACTTGCGGCGGCTCTGCTTGTCGCGTTTGGATGGTGCGGGCACGGTGACGGCTCCTCTTATCTCATTCCTCTCTAACCGCGAGAATGTAACACATGCGGAACAAGAGGACAATCATGGTAAAATCTATCGGTGCAAAGCATCGAGCGGACGCGCAATTTCTGCATCATTGCGCATATAGATCACGGCAAGAGTACCTTAGCCGACCGGCTCCTGGGCATCACCGACGCCGTCCCCGAGAGGGAGCGGGTGAACCAGATCCTGGACACGATGGACATTGAGCGTGAGCGCGGCATCACCATCAAGGCGCAGGCCGTGCGCGTCGTCTACCGTCGCGGCGACGGCGACTGGACGCTGAACCTCATCGATACGCCGGGGCACGTAGACTTCACCTACGAGGTCTCGCGGGCGATAGCGGCGTGCGAGGGGGCGCTCCTCGTCGTGGACGCGAGCCAGGGCATCCAGGCTCAGACGCTAGCCAACCTGTACCTGGCGATGGAACACGACCTCGAGATCATTCCGGTCCTGAACAAGATAGACTTGCCTGTCGCCGACGTGCCCGGGGTGACCGAGGAGCTCGTCGAACTGTTGGGCGTAGATGGGGACGATATCTTAAAGATCTCCGCCAAGACCGGCGAGGGTGTCGTAGACGTCCTCGACGCCGTGGTGGATCGTATCCCGGCCCCCAAAACCACGCGCGAGGAGACGCGCGCCCTGATCTTCGACTCGCACTACGATCCCTATCGGGGCGTCATCTCTCTGGCCCGTATGGTCGACGGCGAGCTCGAGAAGGGCGACGAGGTCAGGGCGATGGGCTCCGAAGAGCGTTTCGAGCTCCTTGAGGTCGGTTGCTACTCGCCCAAACCCACGGCGCTGCCCGCCTTGCGCGCCGGCGAGGTCGGGTACGTTATCGCCGGCCTCAAGGACATAGAGGCATTGCGCGTGGGCGACACGGTGACACGGGTTGGGAACTCGGCCGCAGACCCCCTGCCCGGCTACGCTCAGGCGTTGCCTACGGTCTTCTCGGGGCTGTATCCCACGGTGGGGGACGACTTCGAACGCCTCAGGGAGGCTCTGGCGAAGCTACAGCTCAACGATGCCTCGCTCTTCTTCGAACCGGAGAACTCGAAGATGGGGTTCGGCTTCAGGTGCGGGTTCCTTGGGCTGCTACATATGGAGATTGTGCAGGAGAGGTTGGAGAGGGAGTTCGACCTCGACCTCATCGCCTCCTCGCCGAGCGTGAAGTACGAGGTCGTGGTGGACGGGGAGGTGCACGAGATCACCAACCCCAGCGACCTGCCGGAGTTTTTCGACGAGATCCGGGAACCTGTGGTCAGGGCGACGCTCATAGCCCCGAAGGAGTACGTCGGCGCGGTGATGGGTCTCTGCCACGAGAGGCGCGGCGTCTCAGTTGGGATGGAGTACATCTCGATTCGTCGGGTGCAGTTGACGTACGACCTGCCGTTTGCCGAGATCATCACGGACTTCTTCGATGCTCTGAAGAGCCGTACCCGGGGCTACGCCTCGTTCGACTACGAGTTCAAGGGCTACGAGGTCGCCGATCTGGTGAAGGTCGAGGTCCTGGTCTCCGGTGAGCCGGTGGATGCGCTCTCGATCATCGTCCACCGCGACAAGGCATACTCCAGGGGACGTGCCCTCACCGAGAGGCTCAAAGAGCTCATCCCACGCCAGCAGTTCGAGGTGCCGGTACAGGCGGCGGTTGGGAAGCGCGTGATCGCACGCGAGACGGTTCGCGCCTACCGCAAGGACGTGACGTCGAAGTGCTACGGTGGAGACATCACCCGCAAGCGTAAGCTCCTGGAGCGCCAGAAGGCCGGCAAACGCCGGATGAAGCAGGTCGGGAGCGTGGAGATACCGCAGGAAGCGTTCCTCGCGGCCCTGAAGGGCTGAGCAGGAGACCGAAACGAACGACCATCGTGGTAAAATTTCCGGCGTGCCGATCTCCGTCAGACAGCGCGAGATACTCATCAAGACCATTGAGATGTACATCCAAACGGGCACGCCTGTGGCCAGCAACGCCCTTACGGGCGTGGTGGACGCGAGCAGTTCGACGATCAGGGCGGAGCTCGCCGTCCTGGAGTCCGAGGGCCTCCTCACCCACCCGCACACCTCGGCCGGGCGCGTCCCCACCGACGCGGGCTACCGTTTCTACGTGGACGCCTTGATGGCCGGGGAGACCCCTGTGGACTCGCAGGAGGAGGCAAACCTCTTTCGGGAGGCGGAGGGCTACGGAAACGTGGACGAGTTGCTACAAGGGATCTCAGAAGGGATGAGCGAGGTGACGCGCCTTTTGGCGGTGGTTGCCGGACCGAGCGTTTTGGGAGACTCGGTGACCCGGGTAGACCACCTGCCCTTGAGGGAGGGTGCGCACCTCATCGTGGTCTCCACGGGTAGCGGACAGGCGTCGAGCACGACGATAACCCTTCCCCTTGACGTGGAGGACGAGGAGTTGCGCGAGATCCTGGCCTCCCTCAACGCCTTCCTCGGTGGACGCCAGATCGGCGCTCAGGTCGCCACTGCTCGCCGCTTCCTCGCTGACTACAACCCGCTCGCCGTGGACGCGGTGCTAGAAGCCGTCGAGGTCCTGGGTCGAGCCACGGAGCGCGGCCTCTTTATCCGGGGCGCCTCGGCCCTCTTCGCCCGCTTGGACGACCTGGACCCCGCGAGCCTGACGGCCGTCGTGGAGATCTTTGAGCGGCGCCGCTGGCTCCTCAAGCTCCTCGGTGACGCCTTAAAGCGCTCGGTCTCGAACCCCTCCGGGGTGGTCGTCTCCATCGGTGCCGAGTCGGGCATTTTCGGCCTTTCGGCAACGAGCCTCGTCGCTGCGGCGTACACGCGCCGTGAGCAACCCTACGGTGTCGTGACCCTCATAGGGCCGAAGCGCATGGAGTACGACGCCGCCATCTTCACGGTCCGCTCTGCGGCCGAGACCCTGACCCACTGCCTCGACTCGAGGTTCTAGAGTTGGCGAGCAAGCGCGATTACTACGAAGTCTTGGGCCTGTCTCGGGAATCTTCGGACGCTGAGGTAAAGAAGGCCTACCGCAGGCTCGCCCGCGAGCACCACCCCGACGCCAACCCCGACGATCCCACTGCCGAAGAACGCTTCAAAGAGCTCACGGAAGCCTACGAAGTCCTCTCGAACCCCGAGGCGCGCAGAGCCTACGATACTTACGGTCACCAGATACCCCGCGCGGGAGCCGGGAGACCAGGCGGCGACCCGTTTGGCGGCTTCCAGGACATCTTCGAAGCCTTTTTCGGCGATCGCTTCGGTGATCCGTTCGGAAGTTCCTTCTTCGGAGGCGCCGGTGCCCGAACCCCGAGCCGCGGGAGTGACGTTGAGGTTGAAGTAGAGGTTACTCTCAAGGAGGCGGCGTCCGATATTGAGCATGAGGTAAAGGTACAGACAGTCGAGAGGTGCCCGGTTTGCGATGGCGAAGGGGGGACGGAGACGCGGCAGTGTAGCACGTGCGGTGGTGCTGGTGCCGTAAGGACTGTGCGGGAGAGTCTGCTAGGGCAGATGGTCAGTACGCATGCGTGTCCGACGTGTGGCGGTAGCGGCAGTGTCATCGTGATCGAGTGCGAGAATTGCCGGGGGAGCGGCCGGGTTTCGGAGGTGGTGGCGCGACGTATCCGGGTGCCGGCTGGCATCGAGGACGGGATGAGGATCCGGATTCCAGGCGCCGGTCATGCCGGGGAGAGAGGCGCTCCCTCGGGAGATCTGTACGTAAAGGTGAGGGTAAAAGAAGACCCAGAGCTCATGCGAGACGGGGAGGATTTGATCCACCGGATGAGGATCAACTTCGTCGAGGCGGCTCTGGGAACGAAGGCTGAGGTGCCGACGCTAGAGGGAAGCACGGAGGTCCGCATAGAGCCCGGGACGCAACCGGGTGCGACGCTCACCTTGAGGGGAGAAGGGATGCCACGCTTGAGGCGTCGGGGACGTGGCGACATCAAGGTGGTCGTGGACGTGATGGTGCCCACCAGCCTCACCTCCGAGCAGCGCGAGCTGCTGGAGCGCTTCGAGGCGGCCAGCGGCGAGGGGACGTACAACGGCGGCGGCGATTCCTTCTTCGACCGTCTCAGGAGCGCCTTCCGGTAAGGTACTCTTCTTTGGTGGAGATCACGCGCATCTTTTACGGTTCCCCCCTGGAAGTCGGCGGTACTCTGCGCCTCTCCGAAGAAGAGGAGCATTACGTCTACAAGGTCTTGCGGGGGCGTTCGGGGGACAGGATCGAGGTCGTCGATGGGGTAGGAAGGCTCTTCGTCGCCGAGCTCGC
>JALZEL010000336.1 GCA_030862075.1 Actinomycetota bacterium
CTCCGGCTCTCCCTTTTGTCCCCTTAGTTTCCGGGAATACCCCTTCTAGAGACTGTTTGGAAAATCGGATTAGGTAGGGCAATGACCTACGCTCCCGAGCATGAAAAGGAGTTACTCAACTGATCTATCGGACACAGAATGGCAGTGTCTCGAGGCCTATGTCGCGGCTCCCAACAAGCATGGACGGCCGCGAATCCACAGCAGCCGTATAATCCTCGACGCCATCTTCTATGTCTTGAAGAGCGGCTGCCCCTGGCGTCTGCTGCCTTACGACTTCCCGCCCTGGGAGACCGTTTACTGGTGGTTTAGAAGGTGGCGAATAGACGGGACCTGAGAATGGCTCAATACAGCGCTGCGCGAGCGCTTGTGGCGACGGCTAAGGAGGAACCCGCAGCCCAGCGCGGGAGTGGTGGACTCCCAGTCAGCCAAGACTACCGGCGTTGGTGGCGAAGCGCGAGGCTATGACGGCGGCAAGAAGGTGCGCGGTAGAAAGCGCCATCTCCTGGTGGACACGGAAGGCTTGATTCTCAAGGTCAAGGTCCACAGCGCCAAGGTTCCAGACCAGGACGGGATCAGGTTGCTACTCTGGAGCCCGCATGTGAGCACCTTCCACGCCTCTCTCATCTGTGGGTGGACGCTGGTTACCAGGGAAAGGGCAAGGAGTGGGTGGAAAAAGTGCTAGATCTAAGGGTCGAGGTCGTGCATCGCACCCCGAGGCCCACACCCGAGAAGATAGCTAGGATCTGGGCAGAAGAATGGGCAAAGGAGGGGCGAAAGATCGAGTGGCAGAGGTTGGTGCCGCGCCGAGGCTTCGAGGTCCTGCCGCGCCGGTGGGTCGCCGAGCGGACGTTCGCTTGGTTGGGCCACAACCGCAGAATGAGCAAGGACTACGAGAGGCTGTGCGCCACCAGCGAGGCATTCATCTACGCGGCGATGGTACGCTTGATGGTGAGGCGGTTGGCTCGTGCCTAGGGATTTCCAAATAGTCTCTAAGAGTGCGTTTCAAAACCTCACGGGATGCTAGGCTTGCCGCCATGTTTCGAACGGATCGTCACCTTGGGCGGCCTAACGACTACGGCTGCTCACCCGCCGGACTCGCGTGCGCAGCGAGGAGGCCGGCGGGTGCTGCGGCGAGTTATGCAGCGCGCTGAACACTCAGGTGCTATCGGGCGCCGTGGCCCGGCGCACTGGCATCATCGTCGGGACAGGATCGTTATCGAGGAAGTCGAGGACGATCCGGTTGACCAACGAAGGCTTCTCCATGAAGTGAGCGTGCGATGTGCCCGGCACGACGGCGAGTTCGGAGTTTGGTATGGCGCGATATAGCTCGACCGTGTGCTCAAGAGTGACAGCGTCGTCGTCTCCGACCAAGACGAGGGTCGGAGCGCTGATGCGTCCCAGATCCTCGATCGGGATGTTGGGCTCCGCACGGTACATCTCGACCAGCTTTCCGACGACGATGGGCCAGTGCTCCGGTCCGTCCGGCGATGCCGCCTCATACATGGCGCGGAACATCCCCAAATCCGGCGCGTCGGCAGTGAGCTCATCGAGCCCCTCGGCCATGCCGATCTCCGGGGCCGGTTTGAAGTTGGCCCCGGTCACCGCGATCTTCCGGACGAGGTCCGGGCGCGCGATGGCGACGAGCAGCGCGACTATGCCGCCGTCGCTCCACCCGACCAGGTGAGCTGGACTCCCTACAACTGACGTCAGGAAGTCGATGGTATCGCTCGCCATGTCGTGATACGAGAGTGGGCCTTCGACGTCGGGCGTTTGTCCGTGCGCACGCCGCTCGGGGAGGAAGACGCGGTGCTTCGCAGCGAAATCCGCTCGCTGCGGGCCCCAGGTTTCGTTGGTGCAGAAGCCGCCGTGCAGAAGGAGGACCGGGTCGCCCTGGCCCTCGACCTCATACCAAGTCTTAACGCCAGGAAGTTCGATGTACTCGCCCATGTATCTCCTCCCTCAATCGCAGCACAGACCTCGCATACGATAGCGTACTTTGTTCTGCTTCTCGAACTGCTCTCGTCTGCATAACTAGTGTTCAAGCCGCCACCTGCAGTATGACATCCCCGGAAATGGGTTATGTCGCATTGACCCAATACACCGACCCGGCAGTGACGATCTTAACTACCTACTTCTGCCCCTTTTTCCATGGCATTTCGTGCCTCCTCGGTACCCAAGCACCGTCAATCCGAATACGCCTGAGCCTGCAAGGTCGTCCAAACCTCACCTTTACCAAACAGTCTCTCTAGGCACTTGGGTGAATAGACCCAGCGGCTCAGCTCACCGCCCTCTTTACGAGCGCGCTGATCTTTGCCTCTTCGGCGGCGGTCAACTCCTTCAGCGCGAAGGAGGTCGGCCACATGGCGCCTTCGTCGAGGTTCGCCTCGTCGTTGAAGCCGAGCGTCGCGTACCTCGAGTTGAACTTCTGCGCGCTTTGGAAGTAGCAGACGACCTTGCCGTCCTTGGCGTACGCGGGCATCCCGTACCAGGTTTTCGGCGAGAGGGCCGGCGCGTTGGCTTTGACGATCTCGTGGAGCCGCTCGGCCATGGCGCGATCCGGTTCCGGCATCTCGGCGATCTTCGCGAGCACGTCGCTTTCCCCTTCCGCCTTCTTCTTGTTCGCGCGCGCTTCCGCCTTTTGCTCTTTGGCGCGCTCCCTCATCGCGGCCCGTTCCTCGTCCGTGAACCCCTTAGACTTCTTTGCGCTCATCATTTCCTCCTGTGCGGGCTCTCCCATGTCCTACTCCGTCCAGAAGAAAAAGTCTACTTGCAACTCCGTACTCGCGCTTCTCGATTCTTGATCGGTCTGGTCACCTGTTTCGCCACTAAGGGCCGACTTCTTAGAACCCCCTACAGGCGAAGTTCGCAGAACACCCCTTACCCGCACTTGGGTGAATAGGAGGTACGATGCAAGAAGCGTTGACGACCCCGGCTACACGGACACGGTGCGCGAGGACTTCGACCGGATCGCCGATCTTTCCGAGGCGGAAGGGTAGGACCGGAGGGTGGTCATGGGGCCTCGTCGTCCGGGGCGCCGCTAAACACCTCGAGGACCACCCCAAGGTCGCGCTCCGTTGCGAGGTACGCGACCTTGGCGCCGCTGAACTCACCGCTGAGGATCACGTTGTTCTCACGCTCGGCCCGCGCAACAGTCTCATCGAAGTTCGGTGTGGCGACGGCGACGTGATGTATGCCCTCACCTCTCTCAGCAAGGAAACGGGCATAGATGCCTTCCTCGTCGAGTGGCTCGATAAGCTCCCACATCACCTGGCCGACCGTGGCGAAGGCGACCCGGTTGGAGCGCTCGACCGGTTGGCCGTACTCACGGTAGTCGTTCGCGTCACCGAGGTCGATCTGAGCGAACTCCCACGGGCCGATCCCGTAGTCGTCTTCGTACTTCTGTATTGTCGCTTCGAGATCGCGCACGACAATGCCGAGTTGCATGGTTTCGGTGAAGACAGGTTCACGCATCTGAGGCCCTTCCCGTTAACTATTCCTGTACGCTCTGCGCATGTCCGCACGCGTCTTCGATAAAAGCGCCTTTTCCTCCAAGAAATCAGCACTACGCTTCTCAGCCATTGCCCTCCTCGCGTCGACAAGCTGATTATCCGCACTCGTTGGCTCATCAAAAGGCCGGAGCCCCGTAGGACCCCGGCCCGCACTCCACAAGGTTCCGTCCGAATGTTAGCTCTCCTTGATCCTGTACGTGCCGGATTCGGGATCGTACTCAAGTTCACCCCGATGCACCATCTGGATTAGTTCTCGGTGTACCTCGGCCTTCACGAACTCTTCGAAGAGCTCTTCTTGCCGCTCAAAGAGCTCCTCCACGATCTCATCAGCCTGCTCATCGCTTATGTGCCCTTCCTGATAATCCGGCTGTTGCCGAACCATCTCCCTGATTCGGTCCCTACTCAGGCTCGTCATCCCTCTCCTCTCACAAGGGGCCGGGGTTCCCCGTAATAGAGGATACCCCGGCCCGGTAGGTATGTATGTATCTGACTGCTGGCCTATTGCTGTTCTGGAACCAGCCCAAGCTGCTGCAGGAGGCCCAGAGCATCGAAGTTGGTCCAGTCTTCTACTATCTTGCCGTCGGCAAACTGCTCGAAGGTGATGCCCGTTACCTCTATGCGGTTGCCCGTGGGGGGACCGAAGTCTTCCGACTCGCCCTGGTGGGTGCCCCGAGATGTAAAGC
>JALZEL010000352.1 GCA_030862075.1 Actinomycetota bacterium
TTACGCGCTTGCCGTTCTCGTCTACCACGTAGCGTGCGCTCACTCTTTCACCTCCTCTCGGAGCCTGTAAAGCGGCTTGTCCGAGCGACCGCTCTTTTCGATCTCTATCTTTCCTTCCGCTTCGAGCTCGTCTAAGGCGTGCCGGATCTCGCGCTTGTCGTCGCCCAGGATGCGGTGCCAGTCGGTCGTGGAGTAGAGGACGCCCTTCGGGATGGCACCCAAAACCTTGAGGATCTTCGCCTTCGTCTCCTGCACTAGGTGAGGCCCAGCTTGGCCCAGGCGGCGTGCAGGGTAGAACGGGCCACCCCGCGCGCTTTCTCGGCCCCGGCCTCGAGGACCTCGTCCAGCTCCCGTGGGTCGTCCATCAGCTCTAAAGCCCGCTCTCGGATGGGGGAGAGGGCTTCCACGACCACCTCGGCGAGGTCCTTCTTGAAGTCCCCGTAGCCCTTGCCCCGGTACTGCTCCTCGATCTCCGGGACGGCGCATCCGGTCAGACCAGCGTAGATGCCCAGAAGGTTCGTTATGGCGGGTTTCTCGGGGGAGGCGACGACTTCGGTGCCGGAGTCGGTTTTGGCGCGACGGATCTTGCGTCGGATGACGTCCGGCTCGTCGAGGAGCGCAACGTACCCGGCGGGCGTAGGCGAACTCTTGCTCATCTTGGCCGTGGGATCGTCGAGCGCCATGACCCTCGCCCCGGTCTTCAGGATCATGGGCTCTGGCACGACGAAGGTCTCACCGTAGAGGCCGTTGAAGCGGCGTGCCAGCGTTCGTGTAAGCTCTAGGTGCTGGCGCTGGTCTTCCCCGACGGGCACCAGGTGTGCGTTGTAGAGGAGGATGTCGGCCGCCTGGAGCACGGGATAGTCGTAGAGCCCGACGCTCGCGCCTTCGGTGCCCCCCCTTTGGGTCTTGTCCTTAAACTGCGTCATACGCGAGAGTTCTCCCACCCTCGCTATGCAGTTGAGGAGCCAGCCGAGCTCGGTGTGCTCGGAGACCCGGCTCTGGCGGAAGATCACGGACCGCTCCGGGTCGAGGCTCACCGCGAGGAAGATGGCCGCCATCTCCCGCACGTTGTGCCTGAGAACCTTCGGGTCTTGGGGGACGGTTATGGCGTGCAGATCCACGATGCAGAAGTAGCTCTCGTACCCGTCCTGCAGGGAGACCCAGTTCTTTAACGCGCCCAGGTATGTTCCGAGATGGGAAGTCCCACTCGGCTGTATACCGCTGAATACTCGCTGTCCTTCTTGCATGAGGCTTATTCTAGCGGACGCGGCGTGCGGCGGTTGGTGTATCCTTCCGGGCAACTTGAAGGAAACGACCCTATGAGACGCGAAGGAGTTCCGCACTCCGGCGGAGACGGGGACGACCGTGCCTGAACTCGTCCTCGGCCCGCTTTTGCACTACGCCGACGAGACCGAGGCCACCATCTGGGTCGAGACGGACGCCCCCTGCGAGGTCGAGGTGTTGGGATCCTGCTCGCGCACCTTTCACGTCGAGGGGCACCACTACGCTCTGGTGCGGGTCTCGGGGCTCAAACCGGGGGACGCGTACGAGTACGCGAGGTCCTCCTCGACGGCGAGAAGAAGTGGCCGGAGCCCGACTCGCCTTTCCCGCCGAGCGTGATCCACACCGCGGGGGAAGGAGCGCGCCTCAAGCTCGTCTTCGGTTCGTGCCGAATCTGTGCCCCGCACGAGCCACCATACACCTTGAGCCACGAAGAGGACGAGCGGGGCCTCGGGGTGGACGCCCTGTACACAATGGCAATGCGGCTGCGCGAGAGGTCCGCCGAAGATTTGCCGCACGCGCTGGTGCTCCTGGGCGACCAGATCTACGCACATAAGCTCCCGTTCGACACGCTCGAGTTCATACGGTCGCGCCGCGACGCCGACGAGCCACCCGGGGAAGAGGTTGCAAGCTTCGAGGAGTACGCCCGCCTGTACAGGGATTCGTGGAGCGACCCGGCCATCCGCTGGCTGCTCTCGACCGTGCCCTCCGCCATGGTCTTCGACGACCACGAGGTCAGCGATGACTGGAACATCTCCGAGGCGTGGGTCGAGGAGGTGCGAACCCATCCCTGGTGGAACGAACAGATAGTCGGCGGCCACGTCTCCTACTGGATCTACCAACACCTCGGCAACCTCTCGCCCCGAGAGCTCGAGGGGCACGATCTCTACCAGAAGGTTGAGACGGCCGACGACGCGGGACCCATCTTGCGCGAGTTCGCCTACGAAACGCACCGGGAGACCGCGGGAACCCGCTGGAGCTTCCACCGCGACTTCGGCGACACGCGGCTGGTCGTGATGGACTCCCGCGGCGGATGGGTGCTGGAGAAGGGCCACCGCTCGATGGTGGACGCTGATGAGTGGGAGTGGATAAAGGACAAAGCGACCGGGGACTTCGACCACCTCCTGCTCGGCACCTCGCTCCCGGTCCTGCTGGGACCCGGCATGCACCACCTGCAGGCCTGGAACGAAGCCGTCTGCTCGGGGGTGTGGGGCGAAACGGCGAAGGGATGGGGGGAGAGGATCCGGCGCTCTCAGGACCTGGACCACTGGAGCTCGTTCCACGAATCGTTCATCGAGCTTCTCGACCTGATCCGCGGCGTCGGAGCCGGGGAGAGGGGAGGAGCGCCGGCCTCCATCGTCATCCTCTCCGGCGACGTACACCACGGCTACCTGGCCGAGGCGACGTTCCGCGACGAGGACGTAAAGAGCCCGATCTACCAGGCGGTCTGCTCCCCTCTTCGTAACTCCCTCCCCGGGAGGAAGTCGCGTCTCCAGAGCCTTGGCTGGACAAAGCCGGGCGAGCTCGTAGGGCGCCTCCTGTCCCGGCTTGCGTGGCTGGGTAAAGAAGAAGCCGACTGGCGCCTGACCCATCAAGAGCTGTGGTTCGAGAACCAGGTTG